>JANYFB010000197.1 GCA_025362955.1 Akkermansiaceae bacterium | reverse complement strand
ATTCAGGACATTCGCACCTCGGAGCGGCGGTTTTACCAGAAGCTCACGGACATCTACGCGACGAGCATCGATTACGATCCCACGCAGGGGGTCAGCATCCAGTTTTTCAAGACTGTCCAGAACAAGGTTCATTGGGCCATCACTGGCCAGACCGCCGCCGAGATCGTCTATGGCCGCGTGGATGCGGCGAAGCCTAACATGGGCCTGACGAGTTGGCGCGGCGCGGTGCCCCGCAAGCAGGATGTTTCCGTTGCCAAGAACTACCGCACCGAGCAGGAAATCGCCGCGCTGAACAACCTCATCGAGCAATATCTGATTTTTGCCGAAGGCCAGGCGATGCGGCGTGTGCCGATGCACATGGTGGACTGGATCCAGAAGCTGGATGGATTTCTATCACTCAACGACCGCGACATTCTCACTCACGCCGGACGGATTTCACATGAATTGGCAGTGACGAAAGCGGAGTTGGAATACGACAGATTCAAAACCCTGACCGCCGCCGAACCCCGCCCGGTGGACGGCGATTTCGAGCAGGCCATAAAACACTCGCCGAAACCGAAGAAGATCAAAAAGCCGAACTCCACCTATGACCCATGAACGAAGCCGAAACCCGAGCCGAACATATCGACCCCGCGTTGGTCGCCGCCGGCTGGGGAGTCATCGCAGGCAGTCGCATCCGGCGTGAATTTCCGATCACGCTGGGGCGCATCGAAGGCCACGGGAAACGCGGCAAAGCTCTATCAGCGGACTACGTGTTGGAATACCGGAACACGAAGCTCGCCGTGGTGGAGGCAAAGGCTTGGGACGCGGCACTAACGGAAGGCGTGGCGCAGGCGAAGAATTATGCGGACAAGCTGGCGATCCGATTCACCTATGCCACCAACGGGCAGGGGATTTACGGGATCGACATGGAAACCGGCAAGGAGGGTGAGGTTTCCGCCTATCCGACACCGGATGAGCTGTGGGCGCGGAACTTCGCCAAGGTAAACGCGTGGCGGGACCGCTTCGCCGCCGTGCCCTTCGAGGATCGCGGTGGCTATTTCCAGCCGCGCTACTATCAGGACGTGGCGATCACGCGGGTGATGGAAGCCATCGCGGAAGACCGGCAGCGCATCCTGCTTACGCTGGCCACCGGTACGGGCAAGACGTTCATCGCGTTCCAGATCGCGTGGAAGCTTTTCCACAGCCGCTGGAACCTGAGCCGAGAGGCCACACGGCGTCCGCGTATTTTGTTTCTGGCGGACCGGAACATTCTGGCGAATCAGGCCTTCAACGCGTTCTCGGCATTTCCCGAGGATGCGCTGGTCCGCATCGATCCGGGAGACATCCGCAAGAAAGGCAGGGTGCCGAAGAACGGCAGCCTGTTTTTCACGATCTTCCAGACGTTCATGTCGGGTCGTCCTGTCGATGGCGAGCCTTCTCCCTATTTCGGCGAGTATCCGGAAGACTTTTTTGACTTCATCGTCATCGACGAATGCCATCGCGGCGGGGCGAATGATGAAGGCAATTGGCGCGGCATTCTGGAATATTTCTCACCCGCCGTGCAGCTTGGCCTAACAGCGACTCCCAAGCGCAAGGACAACGTGGACACCTACGCCTACTTCGGCGAGCCGGTGTATATCTACTCGCTCAAGGACGGGATCAACGACGGCTTCCTCACGCCGTTCAAGGTGAAGCAGGTTTCCACGACCATCGATTACTACACCTATACCTCGGACGACACGGTGGTGGAGGGAGAGATCGAGGCCGGCAAGGTTTACGAGGAAGCGGACTTCAACAAGAACATCCAGATTCGCGAGCGCGAGATGAAGCGGGTGGAGATCTTGATGAAGCAGATCAACCACACCGAGAAAACCCTCGTTTTCTGCGCCACCCAAGATCACGCGCTGCTGGTGCGCGACCTCATCAATCAGCTCAGGACCAGCAAGGATCCGAACTACTGCCAACGCGTCACCGCCAACGACGGCGCGCTCGGCGAGCAGCATCTGCGGGATTTCCAAGACAACGAGAAAAGCATCCCGACGATTCTAACGACCTCACAGAAACTCTCCACCGGAGTGGACGCCCGCAACGTGCGGAACATCGTGCTGATGCGTCCGGTGAACTCGATGATCGAATTCAAACAGATCATCGGCCGCGGCACCCGGCTCTATGATGGCAAGGACTACTTCACCGTCTATGACTTTGTGAAAGCGCACGTCCATTTCGCCGATCCGGAATGGGACGGCGAGCCACTGGAACAAGAGGATTGTCCAAAATGCGGCAACCACCCCTGCACCTGCGAGGTGAAACCGCGTCCGCCTTGCGAAGCATGTGGCCAGAAACCGTGTGAGTGTCCCAAAGAACCCTGCGAGATCTGCGGCAAGGTCCAGTGCCTCTGCGAGAAGCGCAAGAAAGCCAAAGTCAAACTGGCGGACGGCAAGGAGCGCAACATCCAGCACATGATGATGACGACGTTCTGGCATCCCGACGGCACGCCGATGTCCGCCCAGCAGTTCATGGAAATACTTTTCGGCAAACTGCCGGAATTTTTTTCTAACGAAGACGAACTGCGCGAGCTGTGGAGCGCGCCCGCCACCCGCGCACGGTTGTTAGAAGGGCTGGAGGAAAAAGGTTTCGGCCAGGACCAACTCGCGGAGATGCAAAAGATCATCGACGCCGAGAACAGCGATTTGTTCGACGTTCTCGCCCATGTGGCTTACGCCCTACCCCCGTTGACCCGCGAACAACGCGCGTCAAAGGCGAAGGTGGAAATCAGCACCCATTTCAACAGCAAGCATCAGGTGTTTCTGGATTTTGTGCTATCCCACTACATCAGCGTAGGAGTGGAAGAACTGGAGCAGGCGAAATTAACTCCACTTCTCAAGCTCCGTTATCACGACTCCATCAACGACGCCGTGGCCGATCTGGGTGAGGACATTGGCGACACATTCAACGGATTTCAGAAGTATCTCTATCAAGGAGTGGCGTAGATTTTAATTCCATGTCGATCTTTGTCATTATTATTCCAGGGATTCCGCTGATGTCGCTGGTGTGGTGGGTATGGGCGGATCGGCGACTACGAGGGTTGGGCGCGGGGCCTGCATGGCGAGTGGGACTCGGCTTCGCGGTGCTATGGTTCTTAGCAGGTTTCGTGTGGATGCTTGGTGAACGGAAGGGCATATTTTCTACTCCGGTCCCTCCGGGGCTGTATTCGCTAGTGCTGCTATGGGGTATCATTTTTCTACCCATGTTAGGTTTGCCGATGATGTTTTTCTGGTCGTTGTGGGACCTAGGGCGGCGATTGTTAGGACGGGGTGGGCCATTAAAAAAATCCGCTGCGGAGGCGGGTGGCCGGAACTGGACGCGGCGCAAATGGCTGGGCGGGGCGGCGGTGAGCCTGCCGGTGGTGGCGACGTTCGGGACGTCGGCTTACAGCTTGCCTAGGATGACTCGTTTCCGGGTGCGGGAGATGACCGTTTCGCTGAAAGAGTTGCCGACGGAACTCGACGGAATGCGGATCGCACATGTGACGGACACCCACTTGGGAAAGTTCACCTTGGGCAATGTGCTGGATGAAATCGTGGCGGCGACAAACCGGTTAGAAGCGGATCTTGTCCTGTTCACTGGAGATCTCATCGACAATAAAATCCGCGATTTACCTGCCGGAGTGAAAATGTTGCAACGGATGCGTCCGGGTTCCGGCCTGTTCGTGATCGAGGGAAATCACGATCTTTTCGACGATCCCGAGGGATTCGTGAAAGGGTTGCGGGCGGGCGGGGTGAACTTGTTGCGGAACCAGGCGGCGACGGTGCAAGTGCGTGGCGTGCCAGTGCAGATCTTAGGGATCGTGTGGAACCACGAGGACGACGAACTGGCACGGGACGTGGACAAGATGGCGGCACTGCGTGATCCTGCGGCATTTTCGATCCTGCTTTCCCATCATCCGCACGCCTTCGACAGGGCGGCTGAACGAGGATTTCCGCTGACTTTATGCGGCCATACCCATGGCGGGCAACTGATGCTGGCACCCGGAATCGGCGCGGGACCGGTGTTGTTCCGTTACTGGACGGGACTCTATCAAAAGCTGGGGCACTCGCTAGTCGTGAGCAACGGCACGGGAAATTGGTTCCCACTGCGGCTGAACGCTCCTGCGGAAATTATCCACCTGACGCTGCGGAAGGGGTGATGAGAAAATTTCATCCCGAGCATGAGAAATGCCCTGCGGCGGTGGAGATTGGATACGGTTTCTCGCACGCGGCGTGCTAGCCTTCGGGCGAGTCCTTCGATTTTTCCATCTGATGTTCACCCGCTTCCTCAAACAGCACACCGGTCCCCTCACCCGCGATCTGGTGCAGGAGCCGGGAAATTTTGGACTGGGAAAAGTCCCTTCACGCTTGAAGCCCAGCTCAACCGCCACCTCGATCTGCGGATATTGCGCGACGGGCTGCCAATTAAAAATCCACCTCGACGAGGACGGAAATGCCATCAATCTAAGCCCCCAAGCTGGCTACCCCGTGAACCTCGGAATGGCCTGTCCGAAAGGGTGGCAGGCGCTTGATCCTCTGGATTCACCGGACCGAGCGACGATGCCGCTGCTTAGGAATGCTTCGGGAAAGATGGTGGAAACCGACTGGACGACGGCCATGGAAATTTTCACCACGCGACTGAAGGCGATCCGCGAAGAGCACGGGCGGGAAGCCGTGGCATTTCTATCCACGGGGCAAATTCCCTTCGAGGAAATGGCCTTGCTCGGCTGCCTTTTTAAATTCGGGATGGGGTTCCTGCACTGCGACGCAAATACCCGCCAATGCATGGCCACTGCGGTGACGGCGTACAAGGAATCCTTCGGCTTCGACGCGCCACCGGCGACTTACGCTGACTTCGAAGAGTCCGACGTGATCGTGCTTATCGGGGCGAACCTCTGCATCGCCCATCCGATCCTGTGGCAGCGTGTGATGCGGAACCCGCGCAGCCCGAAAATCATCGTGATCGACCCCCGTGCGACAGAAACCGCGCAGGCGGCTACGCAGCATGTGGCGCTGAAACCGAAAGGCGATCTTCCGCTGTTATATGCGCTGGCGCATTGCATTCTCCGCGACGGCCGGGTGGACCGGAAATCTCTAACGCACACGGAAGGCATTGAGGATTTCTCGGAATTTCTCAAAGATTACTCCCCTGCCGCAGTCGCGGAAATGACCGGGCAGACCGTGGAAATTATCGAGTCACTCGCTCTAACTGTTTCCGAACCTAACAAGAGAGTTTCCTGGTGGTGGACGATGGGCGTGAACCAGTCCCACGAAGGTGTCCGAACGGCACAGGCAATCATCAATCTCTGCCTGATGACCGGCAACATCGGTAAACCGGGCACCGGGCCGAACTCGATCACCGGGCAGTGCAATGCCATGGGCTCGCGCCTGTTTTCTAACACGACATCGCTCGTCGGCGGGCATGATTTTGCGGATGCGGCGCACCGGGAAAAAGTTGCGGCGGGTCTTGGCATCCCGCTGGAGAAGATTCCCTGCGATTCCTCACTGGCTTACGACCAGATTCTGGCAGCCGCAGAATCGGGAAAAATCAAGGCTCTCTGGATCGTTGCGACTAATCCATTTCACTCATGGATCGACTCTGGACGCCTAGCCGCCCTGCGTGAAAAACTGGAGTTCCTCGTGGTGCAGGACATGTATCACAACACCGAAAGCGCCCAAGTAGCGGACCTCGTCCTGCCCGCCGCCGGCTGGGGGGAAAAGGAGGGCTGCTTCATCAACTCGGAACGCAGGATCGGCACGCTTAAATCAGTGAGAAAGGCACCGGGTCAGGCTCTATCGGATTTCAGGATTTTCCGCTTAATCGCGAATGCCTGGGGCTGCGGGGATATGTTTGCAAAGTGGACCACGCCAGAAGCCGCATTCCAACTGATCCGCGATCTAACCATGAATCGCCCCTGCGACATTACCGGCATCGAGAGTTATGAGATGATTGATCGGTTAGGTGGCATCCAATGGCCGTTTCCTTCTAGGAGCGCGGGCGTCTCGCCCCCCTGTTCCGAACGCCGCCTGTTCGAGAACGGCATTTATTACACTTCTAACGGAAAAGCAAAATTCTTATTTTCCCCGCCTGAAAGAATGCCCGAGCCACCGGATTTCAAGTTCCCATTTCTCATGCTAACAGGTCGTGGCACCAGTAGCCAGTGGCACACCCAAACACGCACTGCCAAGTCCGACATTTTACGCAAACTCTATCCAGAAAATGCTTACTTGGAGATCCACCCTGCCGATGCGCGGAGTTACGGATTCAAGGAGGGCGAAAAAGTGTTAGTTCGCTCGCGGCGCGGCGAAATGACGGCCTCCGTCTATCTCGCGCCGACCGTACAGCGCGGTCATATTTTCATCCCTATGCACTACCCGGAAGTGAATCATCTCACGCACTCGTCCTTCGACCCGCACTCGCGTCAACCGAACTACAAGGCCTGCGCGGTGGCGCTTGCAAAATTAAGCCATTGAGGCTGCATCATTCGACACCTGAATTTCTATCAGGGCCGAGGCCTTCACCTCTTGTGGGAAGAGCCACCCTGCTGGCTCCGGGGGGGGAGGACCCGGAGCCTGCCAGGCTGATTTTGCTGTCATTTGTTCCAACAGCGAAATAGTCATACCCCACCCGTGCGGTTCGCGACATTACGTGATCGCGGGTCACTTCCATCGTTGCCCATGCCCGCCAAAAACTTTCACGTCCGCCAAGCTGCCGTCTCCGCCCTCCGCGCCTGGGCCAAGGGCCATGACTATGCTGAAACTTTGATCGAGCGCCACGCGCAGAGGCGCAAGCTGTCCTCTTCCGACCGCGGGCTGCTCCAAGCCATTCTGTTCGGGGTGCTGCGTCATCGCCGATTGTTAGATGAGTGGATTGGCAAGCTGCGCGACGGCAAGGTCGATCCAGAAACCCGCGACATCCTGCGCGTGGGACTGTGCCAATTGCTCATCCTCGGCCTGCCCGACCATGCTGCCGTAAATGAAACCGTGGAGGCGGGAAAGGCCAGTGTCCGCAGTTTGATCAATGCGGTGCTGCGCCGCGCGACGCTTGCGCGCAAACCATTGTTAGACGGAGTTGCGGATCTGCCGCAGCCGGTCGCCCATTCCCACCCGGACTGGCTTTACAATCGCTGGCGGACCGCCTTCGGCACGCACGACGCGATCTCCATCATGGAGTGGAACAATCTTCCCGCAGTCAATTATTTCCGGGTCAATCCGCTCGCGCCCGCGCCGGAATTATTGCCGGGCAAGCCAGTGGAGAACGCGCCGGGTTTCTATCAACTCGACGGGCCATTACCTTCCGCCCTGCTGGCCTCTGGCTCCGTTTACATCCAGGACCCCGCCACCCGCCATGCGGTGGACCTGCTAGATCCGCAACCCGGCGAGCGGATTTTGGATGCCTGCGCCGCTCCGGGTGGGAAGGCATTTCTCATCGCGGCAGCACTGGGCTCCGCCGAGGGACTGGTTTGTACGGATTCTAACGAAAAACGGTTGCCGCGGCTTGAGGAAAATCTCGACCGCCTCCACGCAGGCAAGGCCACGATCGCGGTTCACGACTGGACGCGGGCAGCGCCGTTAGAATGGCATGGCGCATTCGATGGCATCCTGCTCGATGTGCCCTGCTCGAACACCGGAGTGATCCGCCGCCGCGTGGATGTCCGCTGGCGATTACAGGCACCCGACATTGCTAAAATCGCGATCACGCAACGGAAGATTCTGGAAAATTCCTTGGTTTGTCTCAAACCCGGCGGTCGCATCGTTTATTCCACCTGCTCCATCGAACATGCGGAAAACCTCGGGGTGGTGGAAGAATTCCTCGCCGACCACCCGGAACTCACGCTTCATTCCACCCGCGACGCCTTGCCCTTTCGTGACAAAACCGACGGTGCTTTCGCCGCAAGGATCGAATGGAAATCCGCAATTCCCACTGGCTAGGCCGCTACAACCGCACTAAAAAACTGCCATGAAATCCTGCCTCGGTATTCTGCTCGTCTTTTTCACCCTCGTCGCGGTCATCGGCGGGGGGGCATTGATATGGTATCTCAGCAGCACTGCGGAGTTTTCACGAAAAGGCGCCGTCGCGGAAACATCTTCAGTCATTCCGCCGAAAGCGACGGTCCCGATCCCACGAAACACACCCAAGGCAACGGTGCCGATTCCCGATTCCACACGCAAGGCGGTTCCGGTCCGCTAGACTCTGCTGCTAGACCAGTCTCGAAAAGCAAGCGCGAAGCCCCGCCCGCCATTTTTCGAGAAATGTTAAATTCCTAACAACCCGCGAGGCGACTTCGATGTTTGGACTCGTTTCCAATTCAGGAAATACCGAGCACTCTCGCTCCATCGCCCTTTCCAGCACGGAAATTGCCTGCTCCACAGCTTCCCGGCAAAGTTGCGTTTCAGTCTCTAACATCGCACGGACCAGCGCGGATTTCGCCTCGTCCCGTTTGCGGACGAGCATCTCCGCCTGTTGCGTTACTCCGCCCACTTCCGAAAACAGATCCATCAGCGCGGAGTCGATGGTTCCTCGCAATTCGCCGGGAGTCCCGCGAAGTTCCAGCCAATGCCGCAGCCGCCGTGAGGGACTGGACAACACGGCGAACGCCTCGCGCAAAGCGGTGAATTCCCCTTCCCCGCCGCCCGCATCGGGATGCAGGCGTTTGCTCACCTCGCGATAGGCAGCATGCAGGGCTTTGTCGGAAATCACCAGGCCGGGTTCAAGTCCCAGGATTTGAAAAGCGTCGGTCACTTGGCGGAAAAACTGGTCACATTTCCTGCCGGGGGTAAAGCTCCGAGCGGAAACCATGATAGCCCCGCGAAAAATCGGACTCTTCGGCGGCACTTTTGATCCCGTGCATCTCGGGCATATTCATCTCGCGAAATTGGCCAAGGAGGCGGTTGGGCTGGATGAAGTCCGCTTCCTGCCGTGTCAAATTTCCCCTCACAAGCC
Organism: Akkermansiaceae bacterium; assembly: GCA_025362955.1. GTDB lineage: Bacteria > Verrucomicrobiota > Verrucomicrobiia > Verrucomicrobiales > Akkermansiaceae > Luteolibacter. Next base: position 985 of record JANYFB010000197.1, on the reverse strand, counting down.
AGGCTCCTCGCCTGCCAGCTGCGAGGACCGCTGTGAAATGCTCCGCCTCGCCACCGCTGAATTTCCATGGGTGGTGGTCGATGATTTTGAACTCCGCGAATCCGGCCCGTCCTACTCCTATCTAACTGCCGAGGCGATGGTGAAAAAATTTCCGAATGACCGCCTTTTCTGGATGATGGGCGGCGATCAATGGGACGCGCTACCTGGTTGGAAACGACCTGAACACATCGCGGCACTTGTTGAGTTCATCGTCCTCGCCCGAGGTGAGACGCCGGTGCCTCGCGCCGGTTACCGCCTCCATATCGTGAAGGGTGAACATCCGGCATCAGCGACAGAAATCCGCAGGGCGATTTCAAACGGTTCGGTGCTCCCGGGATGGATCACACCCGCCGTGGCAAGATGGATCGCGGAAAACAACATCTATCGCTCACCGTGAATTCCCCCCAGCGTCTTGATCGCCGCATCCATCACCGGGTCCTGCCAAGCATCTATCAATTTGCGATCTTCGGGTGTTAGTGAGTTGATCTGGCAGCGTTTGAGAAAATTCGCCCGGCTCGTTTCATCGATCATCACCGGGACATCCGGCGTGATTCCTTTGCGGTGGGGGGTGTTTCCCGAGGGCGTGTGATAAGTGGCGATGGTAAGACGTAAGGCCGTGTCGCCGCCCATCGGGATGATGTTCTGGACCGACCCCTTGCCGTAACTCAGCTCGCCGACGACGGTGGCGCGTTTCAAATCTTGAAGAGCGCCGGCGGTGAGTTCCGAAGCGGAGGCCGACATGTGATCCAGCAGAACCACCATGGGATAGGCACGTTTCCTGCGCTGACGTTCTGGAGTTTTCATGGGTTCCGCAGATTCGCCGTCCCTTCCACGGGTGGTAACGACGGCGGTGTTAGGTGGTAGGAAAAGACCAAGGATTTTCACGGTTTCATTCAAATCGCCACCACCATTTTCCCGCAGGTCGAAAACGAGGGATTTCATGCCA
>JANYFB010000340.1 GCA_025362955.1 Akkermansiaceae bacterium | reverse complement strand
TCCCTGATCGGGGCACCCTCGCAGCTTGATCTTTTCGACTACAAGCCGGATCTCAAAAGCCGGTTCAAGGAAGACCTCAACGGCTACCTCAAAGCCCAAGGGCAGCGGCTAACAGGCATGACCTCCGGCCAAGCGACATTTCCTCTTGCTCCCACGATCTTCAAATTCGCCCAGTACGGGCAATCTGGCACTTGGATCAGCGAGCTTCTTCCTTGGACCGCGAAAATTGCGGACGACATCTGCATCATCAAGTCGATGCATACCGACGCAATCAACCACGAACCCGCCAACCAGTTAGCTTATACGGGTTCGATGCAGAACGGAAAAGCTTCGCTCGGATCCTGGCTTTCCTACGGGCTCGGTTCGATGAACCAGGAGCTTCCGTCCTTCGTCGTGCTTCACGCCACGCACACCTCGCCCTTCGCGAATGTCCAAGCGATTTCCTCCCGCCTTTGGGGCTCCGGTTATCTGCCGGGCAAATACTCCGGCGTCGCCCTCCGCTCGCTCGGCGATCCAGTTTTGTTTCTCAAGGACACGGCGGGAATCTCGCGAGAAACCCGCCGGAACATGCTCGATGGAATGAATGAGCTGAATCACCGTTCATTTGCAGCCATCGGTGATCCAGAGATCGAGAATCGGATGCAGCAATATGAAATGGCCTTCCGAATGCAAGCCTCCGTCCCCGAACTCACGGATCTATCAGGCGAGTCCGATTCCGTCTATCAGCTCTACGGGGCCGATAGCAAGACCCGTGGAACGTTCGCAAACTCCGCCATCATGGCCCGCCGCCTGATGGAGCGTGGTGTGCGTTTCGTGCAAATTTTTCACCGTGGCTGGGACCAGCATGGCGATTTACCACGCGACCTGGCCTCGCAGTGCAAGGACGTGGATCAAGGTTGCTACGGACTGATCCAGGATTTGAAACAACGCGGGATGTTAGAAGACACCCTCGTTATCTGGGGCGGTGAATTCGGCCGTACCATTTATTCCCAAGGCAAGCTCACCGAAACCGACTATGGTCGGGACCACCATCCCCGCTGCTTTTCCATCTGGATGGCAGGGGCCGGCATCAAAGGCGGCCAAGTCTATGGGGAAACCGATGAAATGTCCTACAACATCGTCAAGGACCCGGTCCACATCCGCGACCTTCACGCTACCATTCTCAACGCCCTCGGCTTGGAGCATGACCGCCTCTCCTTCAAGTTCCAAGGCCTCGACCAACGCCTTACCGGAGTGGAGCCCGCGAGAGTGGTGAAAGAAATTTTCGCTTAAAATTTTCCCATCATCATATCAAGATATGATGATTTGATTCTTGATATGGTGCTGATCGTGGCTAGCGTCAGCCATGCCGCAGGCCGATCTTACTCTCGAACTCCAACACGCACTCGCCAAGCGAATTCTCGTTCTTGACGGTGCCATGGGAACCACCATCCGAGGCTACGGCCTCAACGAAGCGGAGGCGCGGGGTGAGCGCTACGCCGACAATGAAAAGGATTTGCTGAACAACGGCGACATCCTGTCGATCACCCGCCCCGACGTGATCGGGGACATCCATAAGCGCTTTTACGAGGCCGGCTCGGACATTTGCGAGACGAACACGTTTTCCGCGACCGGCATCGCGCAGAGCGAATTTTTCGTCGAGGATCCGCGTGAAAAAGGCGGTCGCAAAGACCCGGAGTTTTTCCAGAAAATTTTGGAAAACAACTTCCTCAACGACCTCGCTTGGGAGATGAACGTCGAGTCTTCCCGCCTTTGCCGGAAATGGGCGGATGACGTCGGCACAGACACCGGGCGGAAGCGTTACGTCGCCGGAGCGATCGGGCCGCTAACGGTTTCACTCACCAACTCGCCGGATGCGAATGATTCGGGATTCCGGGTGGTAACGTTTGATCAGGTCCTGGCAGCATACAAACACCAGATTCGTGGTTTGATCGAAGGGGGATGCGATATTCTCATGGTGGAAACGATTTTCGATTCATTGAATGCCAAGGCCGCTGTGGTAGCAATCCAGGAAGTGTTTGATGAGGACCGGAATCATCTCCCCGTGATCATCTCCGCCGCTGTCGGCCTCGGCGGGGAAACGATGATTTCTGCGCAAAAAGTCGAAGCCTTATGGAATGCTTTCGCCCACGTCAAGCCGCTCGCGATCGGCCTGAATTGCTCGTTAGGTCCAGACTTGATGAGGCCGCACCTCGAAGAACTATCAGCTTGTGCGGCCACTTGCATTTCCTGTTATCCGAACGCCGGGCTGCCGAATCCGTTAGCCCCCACAGGCTTTGATCTGGAGCCGAAACACATGTATGATTACATGGCGGACTTCGCCAAAGCGGGCCTGCTGAATCTAGCAGGTGGATGCTGCGGAAACACGCCGGAGCACGTCGCCGCCATTGCGAAAGCGGTGGCAAATTTCGCGCCAAGGAAAATTCCGGTGATTCGATAGATTTTACCGCAGAGGCGCAAAGGTCGCGAAGGAACGCAAAGGAAGAATATGAAAGATTATTTGAACAAGCTTTCGAGTGAGGTGATAGGTGCGGCCCTCGAAGTGCACAGCGATTTGGGGCCGGGGCTTCTGGAGACGACTTACGAGGTGAGTCTGCAACATGAATTGAAACTTCGCATTCATTCCGCCCAACTCCTCACTTACCTGAGAATGTCCAACAAGAGCATT
>JANYFB010000316.1 GCA_025362955.1 Akkermansiaceae bacterium | reverse complement strand
CTGGAGGGCGTCGGGTTGGCCGGAAAGGTCGATGCCTTGGTCCTTTTTGAACTCGCCGACGATCCACTGGATCAGTGTGTTGTCCCAGTCGTCACCGCCGAGCGAGGTATCGCCATCGGTGGCGAGGACTTCGAAAACGCCGTCGCCGATTTCCAGGACGGAGATGTCGAAAGTGCCGCCGCCGAGGTCATAGACGGCGATTTTTTCGTCGGACTTCTTGTCGAGGCCGTAGGCGAGGGCGGCTGCGGTCGGCTCGTTGATGATGCGGAGCACTTCGAGACCGGCGATTTCGCCCGCGGCCTTGGTGGCGTTACGCTGGGAGTCATTGAAATAGGCTGGAACCGTGATGACGGCTTGGGTGATCTTCTCACCGAGCTTGGCTTCAGCATCGGCCTTGAGCTTGCCGAGGACCATCGCGGCGATTTCCTGCGGCGAGTAGGTTTTCTTTTCACCAGCCACTTCCACCTGGATGTGGGCGTCGCCATTTGCAGCGGCAACGATGGTGTAAGGCATGCGCTTGTCGGCGTCCTTGAGTTCCGAGAACTTGCGACCGATGAGGCGCTTGGCGGAGAAAATGGTGTTTTGCGGGTTGGTGACAGCCTGGCGCTTCGCGGCTTGGCCGACGAGGCGCTCGCCATTTTTCGCGAAGGCGACGACCGACGGGGTGGTGCGGGCGCCCTCCGAGTTTTCAAGGACGGTGGATTCGCCGCCTTCCATGACGGCCATGCACGAGTTGGTGGTTCCGAGGTCGATTCCGAGGATTTTTGACATAAATTGGTTGGTTGGGGTGACTGCCTTGAGAGACGGGCTATGACGTCGGCCCTTTGCAGGCTGTGTGCCGGATTGGCTTACGAATCCCTATTTCACTATCAGTCAGGGTGTTATAAATTATTAAGACGAGCGATTTTTTTAATCAGTAGTTGTATTAAGACAGGATGACACACATTCGATGTGCCAAAATGACGCAGGGGGCGTTTTGGCCAAGGCGGCGGTGAACACCTTGCTTCTATCGACTTGTTTCCCGTGTTTGACCTTTGGGGTTCGCTCCGCTAGGGATTCCGGCACGTTCCCATGATTCGCGAAATTGTTCAATATGGCCATCCTGTCCTCCGTCAACGCTGCCGTCCCGTCACGGTGGTGGATGACAAACTCGTCGAACTTGTCGCGGATATGTTAGACACGATGGTCGATGCAAATGGCGTGGGGCTTGCAGCGCCCCAGGTGGGAGAGGACTTGCGGCTGGCGGTGATCGATGTTTCTCATGATCCCGAGTGCGTTTCTTTTCTTAGAGTGAACGGAGAGGACTCGGATCTGGTGTCGATCATGCCATTGATTTTTATTAATCCAGAACTCGCGTTCGGCCAGGCCAAGGAATTCGGGATGGAGGGATGTCTGAGTATCCGAGGCATCCGGGCTGAGGTGCGGCGCCCGGAGACCGTGAAGGCGACCCTTCCCCAACTTGATGGCTCGGTGCTGGAGATTGAAACCGATGGGCTGTTAGCACGGGCATTGCAACATGAAATCGATCACTTGAATGGGGTGTTGTTCGTGGACCGACTTCCGGCAGTGGCCAAAGTTTCGATGAGAAATCGCCTGAAACGCTTGGTGGAGGGAAACGAAGAAAGTTGAAAGTTTTTACAGTGATGCTCGACTTTCCGTGATCCTTAAGCTCTTTTCTCATTTGGCGATGCGAGCGATGCTTGCCTAGCAAATCCAACTCCACTCCGAATTCAAATGAGTACGAACCGAGGAATTTTCGAAAGCTTTCCAAACCAGCCTGTAAATCGCCAGGATTCACCCTTCGCAGTGGTGCATGAGGCTGCGGACCCGGCTAGCACCCCGAGTCCTTTTACTGCGGTTGCGCGGCAGGAATCACCCTTTAGTGTGGTGGATGAGCCGGTTGAATCCCGCCCGGTGGAACCAGGCCGCCCTGCGCGGGTGCCCGAGCGCCGGAAGCAAGAATCGCCCTTCCAAGTGGCAGAGCCGTTAGAGGGATATGGATTTGAAGCTCCAGCCAAGGCTTTTGCCGCGTCGCCGTTTGAGGCTGCGCCCGCATCCACGCCTGCTGCGGCTTTTCCGTTTTCCACTCCGCCGGCCCAAGCACCGCCTTCGCCATTCTCCATCGAACCGCAGCGTGGACCATCCCCATCGACCCAAGCAGCGATCGCGGCTTTCGCGACGTGGCAGGAAAGTCAGCCGATAGCCCCGGTTCCACAGGCATTTGCCCAAGCTCCTCCTGCGGCTTTCGTGCCAGCTGCCTTTGCTCCCGCACCTGCTGCGGCACCAGCCCCGCCCGCTTTCACTGCGGCTCCGCAAGCCATTCCCTCGCCGGTTGAGGAATTCCAGTCCGACTCATTTTCGATCCGTCAGCTTGAACTGCGCGCCATCTTCGGCGTGGATCGCGAAATGAACCCTGAGGAAATTCTTCAACGGTCGCGGGCGCTTCCCGGAATGCGCAACATCGCACGAGTGAGCCCACAGGACATGGTCACCGTGGAGGCGCTCAAGCATTTGTTGCCGAATCTTGGCTTCGGGAGTGGTGGGCTGAAAGTTTACTCCGGCTCCATCCCGCTGGAATTTGTCCGCGAGGGTTCGGTCATGTTAGCCATGCAAACCGATGGTGGATTCGCGCCGGGTGTCCGCGAGACATTGATGCTCGTCGCCCGGGAGTTGGGACGTCTTTCGTAATCACTGGATCGGTGCGAGCAACCTAGCGGCTCGACATGCCGCGCGGAAAAGAAAGGATTTACCGCAAAAATCATCTACCGTCGCCTCGCGGGAATGAGAGAAATCCGTGGCCAACATGGCTTCGACCTCATCAACAAATTTCTGGTCCGTTGAGAACGCCGTGATCTCGAAGTTCAACCGGAACGAGCGATTGTCCAAATTCGCCGTGCCCACGGAGGCCAAGCGATGGTCGATCAGCATCACCTTTTCATGTAGAAACCCCCGCTGGTAGCAGAACAGTTTCACGCCGAATGGGATCGATTGCTCGTAATAGGAAAATGCCGAGAGCCATGCGAGGAGTTGATCCCCTCGTTCAGGAATGAGAATCCGGACGTCCACCCCACGAATCGCGGCGGCTTGCAGGGCAGTTAGAACGCCCTCGTCGGGGACGAAATAGGGTGAGGCAATCCACAGCTTCTTGCGCGCTGAATTCGCCGCTTCCGCGACGAGCAATTGCCAGGAATCCGCCGGATCAGCCGGGCCGGTCGGTATGATGGCTGCGACTTGGTTCGTGGACTGCTTTAGCGTATCCCAATGCATTTCGGGCACCTTGTCGGCTGCCCAGAACCAGTCTTCCAAAAACACCATTTGCACCGCCTGCACCACCGCACCCCGCATCTTCAAATGAGTGTCCCGCCACTCGCCGTATCTTTGATCGCGCCCCAGATATTCGTCGCCCACGTTCAATCCGCCGATGAACGCAGTGGTCCCGTCACTGACCACGATCTTTCGGTGATTTCTAAAATTAACCTGTAATCTGGACCACCAATAACGATTAACTCCGAAGGAGTGACATTCAATTCCCGCTGCCTCCAGTGTCTTCAGGTAGCGCCTCGGCAACTTGTGAGAGCCAATCTCATCGAACAAAAAATAGACTCTAACCCCGGCCTTGGCGCGCTCAATGAGGGCTTCTTGGAAGCGGGTGCCCAGCCTGTCGTTTTTGACGATGAAAAAATTGATGCACAAGTAGTTCTGCGATTCGCGAATGGTCTGGAAAATCCGCTCGAAGGTGACGTCCCCATCGATTAGTAACTCAAGTTCGTTCCCTTCCGTAAAGGGCAGCCCGCCTAAAAATTGGGCCGCTTTTTCAAAGGCGTCGTCTTCCGGTATCTCCACTTCGCAATGGCGCAGGCTCTTGTGCATCGCCGCCGCCAGCTTGCTCAAGCGGTCGTCATTTTCGCGCCGCCCGCCGACGTTGCGGGAAAATCGCGTACGCCCTAACAGCCAATACATCGGGATCGCCAGGAACGGTACCGTTAGCAAGGAGATGACCCAGGCTATAGTTCCTTGAGCCGTGCGCACATTCATCAACGCGTGAAGCACATGCAGGATTCCCACCACGTAAACCGCCAACAGTATTGCTAGTCCCAGCCAGGTGTTGAATGCGAAGTGAGGGAAAAACATCTGATTATGCTAACCGAAGGATGGCTTTCAACAAGCCTTTCAGACTGGTGATTTCATGCGATAAAAATGCCAGCGAATCTCCTCTTCGTAGCCGTGGAGCGAGGGGTAGGTGTTTTTCGAGTCCGTTTGTTTCAACCCGAAACCTACCTTCTCCGGCGGGAGCCGTTCCTGCAAATCCATCATCGCTCCTAACAGCAGGGCAGTGTCGCGCAACCGCACCGGGCGTTCGTGAAAAAACATGATGCTCTCCGCCGAAACCGATGCCCGCAGCCGGGTGGGTGTGGTCTGGAAAAAGAAATCGAGACGGAATTCCGGCACTTCTTGAAAACGATGTTGTTGCTCAAGCCGGGCGAGATGTTGGAGCGCTCGCGGCCTTTCTGGATTGCCGGTTTCCATGACCAGAACCGTCTTCAATTTACTCTGCGTCATGAAACCACCCGTTACGAGAACCAGATCTTCCCACGGTCGCGATTGCCCGCGTCCCACCGTGTCGGTGAAGACCAGGGCATCCTCCTTGAACGCGACCCGTTGGACGGTGAATGGTTGGTCGAGGACTGGAAGTTCGCTATCAGCCACCACTTCGGTGAGGAGTCCGCGCCTCTTGAGTTCCGCCTGAAATATCCTCGCCTCAGCAAGTGGCAGATTGGAAACCACGATACCAAAAAGGTCGCGCTGCAGGTATGCGCAGTCCGCGCGCGCAACGGATGGCACCACGGTTGAGGCCTCCTCCATAGATTTCCGGTCGATGGTCTGGTCCAGCGAAACTTGGAGCAGGCTGTAGGTGGATATCTGTCGATTCATCGCTTGCGGATGAGCATGAACTCGTTCCCGTCGGTGTCAAAACACATCGCGAGGTGCGGGGCCTCGCCATCTTCCTCCTGCGGTTCACGGACGAGTCCGCCGCCGTTCGCCACCACTTCGGCGGCACCGGCGACCACATCCGCCACCTGGATGCTGATGCCGGTCCAGGTGCGTTTGCCTTCACCGCCGCCGTGGATGCCGATGACGGCGCCGGCGAGTTCGAGTTCGGCCATGACCCCTGAAGAGCGGGTGACTTCCGCACCGAAAGTGTTCTGATAGAAATGCGTCGCCCGCTCCAAGTCGGCGGCCCAGATGACATACTTGACGCGCTCGACGAGCATCTCAGTAAGCGAAAATCTCGCCGTCTTTGAAGAAGCGTTTCAACTCGTCCTGCGCTGCTTCTACGGAATCGGAAGCATGGCAGACGTTGCGCATTTTCGCGTCCGCATCCTTGAAGCCGAAGTCGCCGCGGATGGTTCCTTCGGGGGCGACCATCGAATCCGTGGGGCCTAGCAGATCGCGAATGGCGGCGATGACGTTCTCGCCTTCAAGTGCGAGGGCGATGACGGGCGTTTCCTGCATGAAGCTGCGGACGGCTGGGAAGAAGGGTTTGTCGGCGATGTGCGAGTAGTGCTCGGCCAGAATTTCGTCACTAAGCAACATCATCTTGATACCACGGATGATGAAGCCGGCGGCTTGGAACCGAGCGAGCACGGTGCCGACGAGGTTTTTCCCAATGGCATCGGGTTTGAAAAGAATGAGGGATGTTTCGGAACTCATGCGGGTGAGTTAGTGCCGGGCCTTGCATTGTGCAAGTCTTTTGAACGCGCGGATGTCCCAGCACTTCTTAATGATCAAGCGCATCGGCACGTTGCCGCAGGGCGTGGGCAGCATCGGCATTCCGATTTTCCGATTCCCATAAAAGCGCAAGGCGGCGGAGCGCGGCAGCGGATTCTTTTTTCGCCTCGGGAGGATAGGATTTGATGGCAGAACGCAGGCGGTCCTCCGCGGATTTGCTTTGCCCCTGAGAGATGAGGGCTTCAGCGGATTCCATGAGGAATTCAGGATCGGTTTTGGCATTGACGGGCTTCGCCGCTTCCGCCTCGCGAAACAGACGGGCCGCCTGCTCTCGTGTCTCGGGATCGCGGCGGGTGGCGATGGCGAGCTTAATTGCTAGCTCGGAATTTTCCGGGTGATCAAAAACCGCTTTTTCTAGCAGAATTCGCGCCTGTTTGGGATCGTTCGCCGCGAGCCATTCATCTGCGAGCTTGATAAAATCCGCAGGCGCCCCGCCACGGATTTTCAGGAGTTCACCCGCATGGAAACGGGCGGGAGCTGGCTGATCGCGGAGACGATAGAATTTTGCCAGCGACTGATGGGCGAGCGCTTGATCCGGGAAAATCGCCAACACTTCCTTCAATGCCGCCTCGCCTTCTGCATCCCGCTTGGCCGTGAAATAGAGAATGCCTAACCGGGTTCGTAAATCTAACGAAGTTGGCGCAGCCTCTACATGGCGCTTCAAAATTTCGATGGCACCGTCGATCCGGTTGGTATCGCGAAAGTGATCGGACGCCGCGCGAGCGAGTTCCGGGACTTCGGGATGCGCTTGAAATGAATGCATGAACCGCTCGTCCACCATGGCAAGCGCCTCGGCATTTTCCGCCTCGAACATCCCGCGTGATAGCGCGGTGTAGAGCATGACGGAGGCGGGATCTTCCTTCGAGAGTTGGTTCATCAATTCTAACTGCCTGGGCTTCCCGTCTGAAGCTTGTGCGTGTTGGAAAAGCCGGCGGATGATTTCGGGGTTGCCCGGGAATTTTGCGAGAGCGGCCTCCAGCGTGGAATTCGATAGCTTCAGAGCAAGCGTGTCGCCATTGCTTTGTTGATCGAGGAAATCGGCATAAGTGAGCTGCGGGCCGAGGTCATCCGCTCGTCCCGCGGCGAGATCACGGTAGAGTTTGACCGCCGCTTGGCGATCTCCTTCCGCCATCCGGGCGCTGACCGCCCGGCGAACGAGAGGCAGGGCAAGCGGATCGGCAAAACGGGCTTTTTCAAATCTGTCCGCAGCCTCCGCATGACTTCCGCGAAGCTCGGCAAGCACACCGCAGGCGAAATCAAGATGCGGATTTCCTGCCGCAGGCAATTGACATGCGAATGCCAAACTAATTCCCCAGATGCGCCTCACTGGGGCTACCCATAGCATGACGCGTCCGGTAAGTCC
>JANYFB010000298.1 GCA_025362955.1 Akkermansiaceae bacterium | reverse complement strand
ACTCGCACAACGGGCAATGAAAACGCACCGATTTGATTGTTAGAAATTACCCGGATTTCCTGATGGGAAACGGGCAATTCCGACCCGCGGCAGATCCACGTAGCAAACACCGGAGATGCGAGAAGCACCCCCAATAACAAGCTTTTCATTTTGAAAATTCCAGTCACGCCAGGCCGATCCTAATTAATTTTTAAAAATAATCAAGATTTATGAAGTGTTTTATGATTTTCCGGCTTTGGGTTTTCGTAAAATATGGGATACCCTGCGGTTGAAAATGGAACGGGCATACGACGAACGGGTGAAACAGGTCGCCATTGGAGCGGGCATTTTGCTAACGCTGATGGTGGTCGTGACCGGACTTCTGGTGGGTTGGCACTTCCTCCCCGGCCTATTGGGCGAGTGGGTGGGAACGATGATGGGCATCATCACGACGCCCTTTGTTATGGAAACATCGTTCGCCATTCTCGGGTTGGTGATCGTCATCGCCCTGAACGTCTGGCGTCAGCACAAGGACGGGGACGATTTTGTTTATCTTGAGCAAGTAACCGGCCCTGGGGTTCCGGTCGATTTGCCCGAGCACGCGAAATGGGCGGTGTATCGGGAAAAACCTTTGGATCCGGTGGAGCCCTCGCTGTTGGAACAGGCGGAAGGAGCATTCGCCATCGGCGATTTCCCGGCAGCGACGGATTGGATCGGTGCGATGGATCGGGAGGAATTGAATCATCCCGAGACCCTCCAGCTCCGTTTGGAACTGGCCAGGGCAACAGGGAGAATGGACCTTCTGAAGCAGTTGGAAGAGGAAATTCGGGAGCAAGACAATCGACCCATTTGAACGCTTGAACACTACGCGATTATTGACTCCCAATGATGGCCAAATTTCGTGTAACCCTATGGCTGTGAATCTTGATCTCGCTCCAATCAACCCAACGAACTTCGTCAAAATGGCCCACGGTGATCTCGTCGGCTTGCGGGAATTGGCATTCGATTTTTTCAACGATACCCGCCGCCAAATGACCGGCTGGCTGGCATTGGTGGAAGCAGGAAATTTCTCCCAACTGCGCGATGATCTCCATCGCTGCAAGGGAGGGGCCTCGCTTTTCGGGCTGGAACGACTGGTGGCAATCATTGGTTCCTGCGAGAGTCCTGAAGTGCTGGAAAGCCGGGGATTCGACATCGCCTGCTTTGAAAACGAGCTTAGCACGGCGGAAAGCGCGGTAGCGGCGATGACGGACTAATCCGTAACGATGGCAGCCAAAATCCAATCTCCCGAGAAAGAGCTGCGCTTCACGCGGTCGGGACAGGCAACTTTGTTTTGGTTAGGGGCCGCAGTGCTCGGGGCGATCGGGATCACGATGCTCGCAACGGCCATTTACCGCGACATCAACCCGCAACTGCCGCATCCGGCGTGGGCGCTGGTTCCGTTAGCATTGGCGTTGGCGATGGCGAAGGTGGCAGTCGGCCTCACACGTCACGCCTATTTACTACTGACGCCACTGGGCATCGAGATTTTCCCGTTTTTCCGGCCTGCCGAGGGAATGCGTTTGGTGCTGTGGCAGGAGATCGACCACGCGGAAGTGAATGAAAATACCACCCAGCTAACACTCCATCACAACGCTGAAAAATCCTCGGGGATCCATCTCTCCCTCACACCGATTCGCATAGATCGACGGACCTTGCTTGCCAAAGCGGTGATCGGGCGGCTATCTCCGCCCGCCGCGAACGGCTGAAAACACATGCGTCCCCATTCCCGACAAATCCTCTCAGTGGAAGAAGCTTTCGGCCAAAACGGCTGGTATTGCGAACTCGTGGAAGGTCGCGAGGTTATCCGCGCCGGTTTTGACGCCCACCACACGCGGGTCGATTTGATCGCGCAGGCATTTCCGCAGTTGAACGCATTGGTCATCGTTTCCGAGTCCCCGCTGGTTTTAGACGAAGAGCATTTAGCACCGGTTTTGGAACTCCTCGCCCGGGCGAACAAGCAGCTCACGCTCGGCGGTTTTGAGTATGATTTGGATCGCGAGTTTCTGGTTTTCCGCGTCACGAATTTGTTTGAACGGGAAAAATACGACGGCGATATCATTTCCTCAATGGTCCATTGCGCAATCGCCGAGCTGGACCGCATCACGCCTTACGCCGCCATCGTCAGAGACACTCCGGATGATTTGTTAGATGACCTCGACCTTGGTCGCCTGCTCCTGCGCGAGGACATCATTCCGCCGGTGCCGGGAGATGAGGAAGAGGAGTATTGAGGCTCGACCGGAAGGGCACGACCCGATAGTTCGGAGGCACATGAAAACATTCGTCTTGCTGAGCCTGCTCACCGTCCCCGCTCTCGCCGATGAATCTGACAAGTGGGAAATGACCTTGGAGAGCGGCTACCTCTGGAATGTCGGTCACAATACTGACATCGACTACGAAATCATCCCGACGCAACTGACACTTCGCTCACCCATCGCGTGGACTCTTTGGGAAGACGAAGCTGGCGCGAAAATTGTTGTTAGAAATCGGTTTTCCGCGTTGTTTGAAGCGATCACCCATGGGCCGGAAGATAACTACATCGGACTCGCGGCGGCTCCTTCTATCGAGTATTGGTTTCCCTCACAGAAAACCTCGGCGTTTTTCTCGATCGGCGGCGGCTTCGGCTGGACGAACAGCTCCGGCGGCGAACAAGGACTGGGCCAAGATTTCACCTTCAACTGGTTTACCCAACTCGGCCTGCGCCAAAAAATCACGGAAAACGTCTCACTCCTAGGCGGGCCTTATTTCATTCATCACTCGAACCTCGGCCTCACCGATCCGAACCCGGGGATCGATGCCTTTGGGTTCACGGTCGGATGCAGTTGGACATTCTAACAAACTAACGATCTTGGCGGAGATTTCGACAATGTTTGGTTATTCAGTTTCATCCTGAGCGGGCTGGCTGCGATAAACTCGCAGCAATTCGGTGACGAGGATACCGTCGAGGCGCATCCCCTCATAGCAAGCGTCCTCGATGGAAACATGGGAACAATTCACATTGCGGAGGACCGCACCCGTCAGCGCGACATCCTCGAAAACCGCCCCCGCCAAGTTGATGTCCATGAACCGGGAATCGGCGAGGTTCACGTCATGGAACCGGGCTCCGGCGAGATTGGTATTGATAAACTCGGCTCCAGTTAGATCGGCGTTTTCGCTCTTGGGTTTCATAATGCTGGTTTCTGTTTAGTTCTGAAGTCCTTCGCTGCGTATGGTTAGAAATTTCGGTTGTTATCATTTGGGTCGTAATTCATCCGTCTGCGATAGAAACGCAAAACAGTGACAATAGAAAAACCTCATTGAGGAGAGATGGCGCAGAAATAGTCAACATATCATTTGGCGACAGGCCGTGAGGTTATGCGACCAGTCATGTAATAATGCGGCGTTTTTGATGATCGGAGTGCGAAGTGCCTGATGGCAAGTGCAGGGCATCTGCGTGATTGTGAGATCTGGACTTCTTAGGGGAGCACACGCGCCCTCGCGTCTGGATTGGAGCGCCTTCGCTCCAATCTTCGTGGGAAGTTTATCCAAGGAGAGATGCGATAGCGGAGGCGGTCCCACGTTCTAGGCCATGATTCTGGCGAGGGCGCCAGAATCCACACGCGAGGGCGCTTGTGCTCCCCTGATTGAACATCGAATAGAGGATCCGCGCGGTCCTTGCGGTTCTTTGGATGTGCGGCTACAACCGCTGCTGTGGAACCGATCCGTTATTTCAACAGGCATACGAACTCGCTGGAGACGGAGCAGGTGTATGGGGAGGGATTTCTGAGGTGGTCGTATGGAAATCCGCTGGGGGGGATTTCGCTGAACGCCTTTGTGAAGCGACCGTTTTTCTCGGCTTGGTATGGGCGGCGGATGAGCACGCGGAAATCTGCGGCGCGGGTTGGGCCGTTCATCGCGGAGTATGGGCTGGACCCGGAGGATTTCGCGGAGGCGGCTGGGACTTATGCGAGTTTCAACGAGTTTTTCTATCGGAAGCTGAAGCCTGAGGCGAGGCCGGTGGATGGGGATGAAAGAAGCGTGGTGTTCCCGGCAGACGGTCGGCATCTGGGGTTTGCGCGGGCATCGGAGATCGGCGGGGTGTTTGTGAAAGGTCAGAAATTCGACCTTCCGGCGCTACTGGGAGATGCTGAGCTGGCGGCGCGGTATGCGAATGGGGCGCTGGTACTTTCGCGGCTTTGCCCGGTGGACTATCATCGTTTCCATTTCCCGGCGGCGGGGGTGCCGGGGGAAACGCGATTGATCGAAGGGCCGTTGTTTTCCGTAAACCCGATCGCGCTGCGGCGGCGGCTGGCCTATTTGTGGACGAACAAGCGGACGGTTACGGAACTGGTGACGGAGCGCTGCGGGAGGGTGATCTGCATGGAAATAGGAGCGACGTGTGTGGGGACGATCCAGCAAACATTTACTCCGGGAGTGGCGGTGAGGAAGGGGGCGGAGAAGGGGTATTTCGGGTTTGGCGGGTCATCGACGCTGACGTTATTTGAGCCGGGGGCGGTGCGGTTGGAGGCGGATTTGCTGGAGAACTCGGCGCGGCAGATCGAGCTGTATGCGCGGATTGGTAGCCGGATGGGTCACTCGGCTTGACCTTGGGGAAAATCGGCACACCTTTCGTGCCTCGTCCATGCAGCAACATTTGAAGAATCTTGAAGAACACGCCCGCGAATCGCTGAAGCCGGCATTGGAAGGCCAGCTCTCGCCAGCGGAGCGGATCGCGCTGTATAAGAGGTTTTTAAAAACAGAGGAGCATCGGATCCTGCTGCATCATCGCTCGGGGGCCGGGGGACTGGAAGTGGCGCGGGCGCGGGCGGCACTGATTGATACGGTGATCCAGTCGATCCTGGAGGCGTCGCTGCGGGTGCGGGATGGAAAATTGCTTCCAATCGCGCTGGTGGCTACGGGGGGATACGGGCGCGGGACACTGAATCCCGGATCGGATGTGGATATTTTATTTTTGCTGCCGCGGGCCTCGACCAAGCTGCCGCTGCCCTTGCAGGAGCTGGTGCAAGACGTGCTCTACCTGCTTTGGGATGTGGGATTCAAGGTGGGCCACGCGTGTCGCTCGATCCCCGAGTGCATCGAGCAGGCGCGAATCGACCAGGAAAATAAGACCTCGCTGATGGATTCCCGGCTCATCGCGGGAGATGCGGCGCTGTTCGCGCAATTCGACACGCGTTTCACCAAGGAGTGCATTAAAAAAGGGCACGCGGCGTTTTTCGAGCTCCGGCGGCAGGATTTGCGGACCCGGCATCAGAAATACTCGCGCACGGTTTTCCTCCAAGAGCCGAACGTGAAGGAAAGCTGCGGGGGAATGCGGGACTATCAGAACATCCAGTGGGTCGCATGGGTGAAGCGGGGGAGCAAGAATCCCAAGGATCTGGTAGAGGCGAAGTTATTGACGGCGGCGGCCTACCGGGAAATGGAGGCGGCTTATGATTTCCTTCACCGCGTCCGCAACGAGCTTCACTATCATTCGGGCAAAGCCACAGATCAGCTAACCCTCCAGCTTCAAGGCGTGGTGGCCACTGCATTCGCCTATCCACAGAAAAGCATCCTCCGCAGCACCGAGGCCTTCATGCGCGATTACTATCGGCATACGCTCCATCTCTATCAGCACACTGGCTCGTTGATGGAGAGTTTCCAAATCGAGGAGGAGGATCTATCTGATACTGGCTTCCGCTCATTTCTCACGTTTCGGAAAAAGAAGCGGGAAGAGTTCGATGGATTCATCGCAAGGGAGGGGCGGATCTATCCAGCGAACCCGGATATTTTCAAAGACGATTCCAGCCGGATGATGCGGCTTTTCCAACATTGCCAACTGCGGGGGCTGAAGCTGAGCCCGCCGCTCCGCAAACTGGTGAAGGCGCACTGGGAGGATGTGGATAAGCAATTCCGCTACTCGAAGGCAAATCGCCAGACCTTCCAAGCAATCCTCGAACGCAAGGGGGATGTGGCGGCCATTCTCCGGCAAATGCACCGCGTCAGTTTTCTGGGGCACTATCTGCCGGAGTTCGGCGCGCTGGATTGTCTGGTGCAGCATGAGTTCTTCCACCGCTACACGGCGGACGAGCACACGCTGAGATGCGTGGAGCAGTTAGACCAACTCATCGCGGAGACGAACCCACGGCGGGAAATCTATCGGCGCCTGTTTCTTGAAATCCAGGATGCCTACGCGCTCTATCTGGCCGTTATTCTCCACGACACCGGACGCGCCGAGAATGTGCGGGAACACATCGACGGGTCCGCCATGCTTGCCGCGCGGTTATGCAGCCGACTGCAAATCGACGGTGCCCGGCGGACCTTGATCATGTTCCTGGTGGACAATCATCTGACCTTTTGGCGGACCGCCACCACGCGCAATCTCGACGATCCGGAGGTCATTGCCGACTTCGCGAACATCGTCAAAACCACCTCCAATCTCGACGCGCTCTTCCTCTTCACCTTCGCCGACTCTAACGCGACCTCGCCGGAAGGCTGGACCGGGTGGAAGGAAAGCCTGATGCTCCAACTCCACAGTGCCACCCGGAATTTCCTCGAAGGCGGACGGGAAAAATATTCGCGCAAACTCGATGCGGATCGGCTGGCCCTGCGAGACGAGGTGCTTGGCGTCATGCGCGACGATTACCACCCGGATGTGAAAAATCACTTTGAGCAGATGCCTGCCGCCGCGTTTCATTTCCGGCAGGCCTCCCACATCGTCACGCAGGTGCGAACGGTCCGGCATTTCCTCCAGCGCGAGGCCGAGACGTCCGATCCCTTTGCCTTCTGCATCAAGTGGACCGACCAGATCGACATGGGCTACACGGAGCTGGTCCTCGCCACCCGCGACAAACCGCTGCATTTGGAAAAAATTTGCTGCGCCCTCGCTTCCGAGCAGGTCAACATTCTCTCCGCCGATCTCTTCACTCGGAAGGACGGGATCGTCGTGAACATCTTCCGCGTCTGCACAACCAATTTTGAACCGGTTTCCCCACCCTCTACCCGCAAGCGGTTCCTGGACACTTTCGAGGCAATCCTTGCGGCGGAAAATTACGAACCGGAGAAATACCTGCGCCGTAAAGTCAATTTCCTCAAGCCCCGCTCGGATCATGACATCAAGGTACCGGTTCGCGCCTTCGTTAGCAACTCACTCCACTCCACCTGCACGACCGTGGAAATCCAAGGACTGGACCGCATCGGGCTACTCCACGATCTCTTTTACACCGTCAACCAACACGGCCTGAACACCGCCCACGCGCGGATCTGCACCGAAAAGGGCGTGGCCATGGACACCCTCTACATCACCACCGCAGACGGGAAAAAAATCCATGATCCGGAGCCGCTCCAACAGCTTCAGAAGCAGTTCACCGCACTTTGTTCCCGCCGCGACACAACGGATTGAGCATTTTTGCCACTCTGGAACTTAGGAAAAGCGAACCAACTCCCAAATTCATCAAGATTCTGCTTGGCAATCCTTCGCAGATCTCGCAATTTCCGCGCCCGCCTGTTTCCGGGCAACGCAAAAGACGCTCCAATCTCATGTCCGTATCTCTCCGACTCAACCGCAAGGGCACCAAAGACCGCCCCTACTATAAAATCGTCGCCGTTGACAGCCGCAAGCGTCGCGATGGGCGTTTCATCGAGCAACTCGGCACCTACGATCCACTTCTCGAAGGCACGAATTTCACCATCGACCTCGCGATTGCCGACAAATGGTTGGCCGTCGGAGCCAAGCCTTCGGAAACTGTGAACAGCATGATCCGCAAGGCCCGCACCGCCGCCACGAAGGCTTGATCGAATCTCGATCTCCTTCACGCCACAGGTTTTAAAAACCCCGCCTCCTTCAAACTGCCGCGCTCACCGAGCGCGGATTCCGGTCGGCGTGACCTCACTGCTAAGAGTCTTGGAATTTCAAACGAATTCTTGGTTAGAAATTCTTAGATCGCTGGTTCAGCCTCCGACCGAGAGCGTGGTTGAACAACGACTTGGCATTTTTCCATCAAATGGCTCGTCGAGTGCGGAATGGATGCCCACCGTAGGCTCCCGAGTGTAAGGCCCCGCAGATTCAGGGTGGCCTCTCGTCAAGGACATCGCCTGCGCCATCAAGCGCGACGATTCTACTTTCGACGATTCCGTTTACCGCAATCCCGCCACCTCGGTCAAGACGCCCCGCCGCCTCGAAAAAAGCGCCTCGCGCGTCGAACGCGTCGCGAAGAAGGCAGAAGTTCCCGTCACCCCGTCGCCGACGCCATGATCCCATAAGGAGTGGGGACATTCCTGTCCCCACTCTTCCTTTTCCATCCGTCTCCCTCAGATGTCCGCCCCCCACCCCGCCATCCAAGCTGGAAGAAAATCGAAAAGAAGTACGATGGCCAATTCCGGATCGTTTTCGATGCCATACGCCAACTCATGGCTCCATCCAACCAACCCACCCGCGAACTGACCTTCCACACAATCCAGCCCTCGAAATCCCCAAAACCTCTAAATCGAAACTCCCGAAACCCCGCAGACGAAAACCCTGAGACTTCTTTCGATCAAACAAAGTTCCGCCCTCCTCCGCTTACAATCTTGCCCTCGCCGCCTCCCACCCTATTCTTCCAAACATGAAAAAGATCCACTACACCCTCTATCGCGAGGACTCGGATTATGTTGCGCAATGTCTGGATTCGACGTCTACAGTTTTGGAGAAACCAAGGAAAAAGCCCTACGGATGCTCAAGGAAGCGGTCGAACTGTATCTGGAAGATGACGGCCCCGTCGAAACCTTACCACGTATCTCAGAACCCACCGTCGGTGAATTCGCCATTGCTTGAACATTACCCGAGAATGACGAAACGGATGTCATTGGACACGTTTCTCGGAATCCTGACAGCCACAGTGAACTGGATATTTAAGTCAGGAGAGCAACGAGTTGAGCCGCGGACTGTCAGCACATGCCATCCAGAGCTTGGATGGACTTTCCTCTTCGTGGTTCATAAACTGGGTTTTGAGAGGATCGATCCACGATCCAGCGATGGGTGGTTCGGATCACCACCCGAATTGGCGAATCTTTACGTCGATGGAGTGGTATTTGACAGGGCGACAAATAGCCCATGCGGGCGATGCGTTAAATACCTACTGCCAGTTGACTTTGGCGGATATCCTCCGCGCTGATCATTCCGCTCTGCAATTGGTGGAAAAAAGACTGCTAAGAAGCAAACAGGATACCCGGGAAGACCTAGTTGAGCGGCTGAATGATTGTCGTTGCTCCGATGGAGACGCGCGTGCTGCGATTCGCGATGATATCGATGCTTACTGGAGTCCCGAGTCGGACCTGATCATCGAGATGAGAAACAAAATCGTTCATCAGGGTGGGTTTGATACGGCAGGCGATGTGCAACGCGAA
>JANYFB010000274.1 GCA_025362955.1 Akkermansiaceae bacterium | reverse complement strand
AAAAGGGAAGGCTTGCCGGTTGAAAACCGCCGCCACGTTTCACGATGACAAGCGATTGCCCAGCTCTAACATTCGCCCCCTCGGCGACGAGGATTTCAACGATCTCCACTTCTTCATCGGCTTCAAGGGGCACTTCCATTTTCATCGCTTCAAGAATCAATACGGTGTTACCCGAAGCAATCCGCGAACCAGCGGTGACTTCAATTTTCCACACGCTGCCGGTCACAGGACTGTCCATCGTAAAACAGCCATCCGGGATGATCAAATCTGCCATTTCCTCGACCGCTTCTGCCAATACGTCCATCGACAATCCCGCTTCTTCCCAGCGCTTACGCTCGGCCTCGAAGGCGGCGCGTTGCTTGGTTTGAAATGCGTCGATCTCACTGGAATTTTCCGCGAGAAACGCCTCGTATTCGGAAAAACTGAACACTTTTTCCTCGATCTCCAGCTTGTGCCTGCCGCGCGGAACCTCCTCGCGCAGACGCAGCAATTCCTCTGCGCTGACCGGATAGAATCGAAGCTGATCGAAAAATCTCAGCAACCACGGCTTTTCAAAGTCGGCCGTCTTCCGCCAACGGTTCCACACCGGTATCGTCCGTCCGGTGAACTGATAGCCGCCCGGTCCCTCCATGCCGTAAATGCAGAGATAGGCTCCGCCGATGCCGACGGCGTTCTCCGGCGTCCACGTCCGCGCGGGATTGTATTTCGTCGTGACCATCCGGTGGCGCGGGTCGAGCGGCGTGGCGACCGGAGCACCCAGATAGACATCGCCAAGTCCCATGACGAGATAGGAGGCCTTGAAAAATATCTGATAGACATCCGCGATGGAGGACAGCCCGTTGATCCGGCGGATGAATTCCAAATTGCTCGGGCACCACGGCGCGTCAGGCCGCACGCTTTGCATGTAGCGACGGATCGCTTCGAGCGTGCTCGGATCCTCCCAGCTCAAGGGCAAGTGGACAATCCGAGTAGGGACTTCGATCTGTTCTAACGGCGGCAAGGAGGCGATACCTGCTTTAATTTTTTCCCATAAATCACAGCGTCCGATCACGCTCGGGTCGAAGTGAACTTGCAAGGAACGGATGCCGGGTGTTAGGTCGATGATTCCTGCGATGGCTTGCTCCTTCAGCCATTCGTGAACGACGTGGACTTTGAAGCGTAATTTTAAATCCAAGTGATGCGGGCCGAACTCGATTAGGAAATAACGATCACCCGCGCGACGGACGACCACCGCATCATCTCCTTCACCGAACGAGTCGATGAAACACGAGCCGCGCTCGCCCTCTAACGGATCAAAAAGTTCGGTGCGTTCGCCAACGATGAATTCAGAGACTTCGATTTGCCGGTCACGCGCCCATGCTTCATCCACCGGGACGAACCGGATGAAATCACCGGGCCGGAGTTGCCCCAGTTTCCACAACTCCGCATCCACAACGACCACGGGGCAAACAAAGCCACCAAGGCTCGGGCCGTCCGGGCCGAGAATGACCGGCATGTCGCCAGTGAAATCGACTGCGCCGATGGCGTAGGCATTGTCGTGTAAGTTAGAGGGATGCAGTCCCGCCTCACCGCCGTCAGTGCGAGCCCATTTTGGCTTCGGGCCGATGAGGCGGACACCGGTTCTAGCAGAGTTGTAGTGGACTTCCCATTTCGTGGCGAAAAAGGTGTCGATGTCTTCATCCAGGAAGAAATCAGGCGAGCCGTGCGGGCCATAGAGGACCGCGATTTTCCAGTCGTGGGTTAGGGGGAAGGGACAATCCTGTCCCTTTTGAGTGGGGACTAAAATGTCCCCACTCCTGATCCCTAACACATCACCCGGCAACAACGCTCTCCCAAACGGCCCGCCGAATTTTCCTAACGTAAACGTCGAGCAGCTCCCCAGATACTCCGGCGACTCGATGCCGCCGGCGACCGCGAAATACGCACGCGCACCACAGCCTTCAAATCGTCCGATTTTGAGAACGTCCCCGGCTACCATCGGGATGCTCTGATTCATGGCCACCGGTTCTCCGTTTTTTAGCATCAGCGCGGCTGCTCCAACTACGGCGATTGTAGTATCGGAATTGAACCGAAGCGTCGGTCCGGTCATGGTAATTTCCAGCCCCGGGGCGCCTTCGGGATTTCCAACGAGCGTATTCGCAAGGCGGAGTGATAGAGAATCAAATGGTCCGCACGGCGGCACGCCGACTTCCCAATATCCGACGCGCCCCGGCCAGTCCTGCACCGTCGTCATCGTGCCTGCCGTCATCACGTCGATGGTGTCAGGCATGTAGGAAAATCCTGCCATGTCGCGCATCGCGACGCCGCCTTTGAGATACGGTTCCCAGCGGGTGATGTCGCGGAGGTAGCGGAGATTCGTTTCGATGCCGGAAATCTTCGTTTCTTCAAGCGCCTGCTCGATCTTCGCGACAGCAGCCCGTCGGTCCGCAGCGAGGACCATCACTTTGGCTAACAGAGGATCGTAAAATGGGCTGACTTCGGTGCCCGGTTCGATCCAGCGATCGCAACGGGTCCACGACGGAAACGTCGCCTCCGTGAGCAGCCCGCAGCTCGGGCGGAAATTGTGATTCGGATCCTCCGCATAAACCCGCGCTTGGATCGCACAGCCTTGTGGCACCGGTGAAATTTCTGGCATTTTCCAATTTTCATCCAGCGCGAGTCGGACCATCCACTCGACGATGTCGATGCCGGTGACGAGTTCCGTGATGCCGTGCTCTACTTGCAGGCGGGTGTTCACTTCGAGGAAGAAAAAGTCATCGTGATCCGCGTCGTAAATGAATTCCACAGTGCCAGCGGAGCGGTAATTCACGCTCTCGCCCAGCTTGACGGCGGCGGCGTGGAGGGCTGCCCGCGTTTCGTCGGATAGACCGGGTGCCGGGGTCTCCTCGAAGACTTTTTGGTTGCGGCGCTGGACGGAACAATCGCGTTCTCCGAGAGCCAACACCTTGCCCTTTCCATCTCCGAAAATTTGCACCTCCACGTGGCGGCCACGTTGGATGAAGCGCTCGATGAACACACTGCCGGAGCCGAAACTACGTTCGCTCAAGCGCACAACACTTTCATATTCGCGGCGGAGTTCCGCCTCGTCGCGACAAACCTTCATGCCGATCCCGCCGCCGCCCGCAGTGCTTTTTAACATGATGGGATAGCCGATATTTTCCGCAGCAATGACAGCAGATTCCACTCCATCTAACAATCCGGTTCCGGGCACCAATGGCACACCCGCTTCACCCGCTAGGCGGCGGGCTTCGTGCTTCAGGCCGAAGGCGATGATCTGATCAGGTGTCGGCCCCATCCATTTCACGCCCGCAGCCTCACACATGCGGGCGAATTCGGTGTTTTCACTGAGCAGGCCGTAGCCGGGAAAAACCGCGTTCGCCTTGGAATGGATCGCGATTTCAACAAGCTTTTCCTTGAGCAGATAGCTCTCTGAAACCGGGCCGGGGCCGAGAAGGTGGGCTTCATCAGCTAGATCGACATGCGGTGCGCCAGAATCGGGTTCGGAATACACGGCGATGCTTTCATGGCCGAGCTTCTTGAATGTGCGGATGGCGCGGGCAGCGATTTCGCCGCGGTTGGCTATAAGGATTTTCATGGGATGAATGGACCGCGGGATTTATCTCGTCTGGATTGGATATGGTTGAATTCAGGCGAGATAAATCTCGCGGTCCCTTTAGAAGATGATTACTTCCACCGGCGTGGGATTCCAGCCGTTGCAGGGATTGTTGAGTTGGGGACAATTTGAAATAAGGCAAATGACATCCATTTCAGCACGCATCTCGACGTAGCGACCGGGTGCCGAAATTCCATCGGCGAAACTGAGCTGTCCTTCGGGAGTGACCGGGACGTTCATGAAAAAATTAATATTGCATGTTAGATCCCGCTTGGTGAGCTCGATTTCCCATTCCTGCGCTCCCCGGATAAAAATGTCGCGGCAGGCGTGCATGCACTCGGTGTCGTGGCCGTAGCGCATGGTATTGGACTCGCGGGAACAGGCACCACCGAGCGTGTCATGGCGGCCGCAGGTATCTGCGGTGAGCGTGAGCAGGGCATTGCCTTCCGTGCTCATGAGCCGGGTGCCAGTCGTTAGATAAAGTGCCGCCTGCTGCTGGATCGTGCGATCCGCGCTGTAGCGTTCGGTGGGATCGGCGGCGCTGAAGAAAAGCGTATCGGCGGCCTGGTTTCCTTCGAGATCAAGGATGCGGAGGGTCATGCCTTGTTTAATTTCATGGATCCACCACTCGCCCGCAGGGATGATTTCGCGGAGCACGGCGGCTCCGGGTTGGAAAGTGCTTTCGGTCATGATGGTTAGAAACGAAGGGCGTGGTAGATTTCGTTGTTCTCCCAAGCGCGGAGGTTTTCCGGGCGGATGACCAGCGATGGATCGTCACTGGCCGGCGGATCGCCGACAAACACTTCGAGCTTCACATGGCGGTGGCGATAGACGGAATCGGGATCGAGTGGGTGCTGACAGGTGTTGAGAATCACGAGGGTGTCGATTTCTAATCGCAGCTCAATGGAATCGCCCGGCTTCGAGTTTTCCGGAATGAATGAAAGGTGGCCATCGTCATCAGAAATGACCTTGCTGAACCAGTTGAGATTGGGGACGAGATCCTTCTTTCCCAGACCCCACTTGCAAAGTTCAACGAGGAAGCAGTCGCGGGCGTTGCGGTTCCAATCGTTGCGGGATTGCTGATAGTTATTCTCGCCATATTTCGCGAGGACGCGGGCGGCATCGGAATGACCGCAGACCGTATCGTGCCAGCCAACGGAATCCGCAGTGATCGAGGCTAACAGACGGCCCATATCCGAGTGGAGGCAATACGGTGCGCGGAGATAAAAGATGTGCTGGCCCTTGAGCGTGTCCGGCATGTTGTAGCGTTCGGTGCGTTCGAGGGCGTTGTAGAGGAGCATTCCGACGTTCGCGCCGCCGTCGATGTCGGTGAGGCGGAGGCGTCTGCCACGCGAGACGACAGCGGACCACATGCCCGCGCCGTGGAGCGTTTTTTCAAAAATCGGTTTCACGAATGAGTCAGTCCGTTAAGTGTTAGTTCAATCTTCATCGGGCTGAGTTTGGATAGGAGGTAGCAGTGTTCGTGTTAGATTAAGTCTGCCAGCGAGCACACCTTTTACAGCGAGCAGGCGATTGGCAATTTGGCGAAGACGCTTGGCCGGGCCTTGGACGAGTATAACTTCCATGGTGCAGGTATTTTGCAGTAACACATGCAGTGAACTGATAACTTCACGGATATGTTCATGCTGAATATCTGAGATCTGTTGTTTAATGCCTGAGCGTTTGTGATCATAAAAAAGAGTAATCGTTCCCGCCATCAGGCTGTTTCCCTTTAAACTGTAGTAATCGGCAATGTGTTGGGTGAGGACTTCTGCAATGGCTTGGGATCGGTTCACGAATCCGCGCTCGGTCATTAGCTCTTCAAACTGCTGAAAAACCGCATCCGGCAGCGAGATGGTGACCCGGTGGGCGACGGGGTGTGATTTTCCTAAGGGGTCTGCCATGAAAATTTCTATCACTCCATAGTCTGACCGTATAAGGAAATCTCGGCATTCGTATGACTTTTTGGTTCAATTTTCATAAGATCACTCCACATCATCCCCCGCATGGGTCAGGCGAGTCATAGGCAGTTTGTCAAATTGCGGTTTCGCGTGAGCGTCCTCGGGGTGGATGATGGTTTCCAGGTGGCTTTTCGTGGCGATGAACTCTGCTGACCGGAGCTGCTCATGGTCACGCGGACGCGGGACGGGCACCTCGACGATTTCGCGAATACGACCAGGCCGGGGATCGAGCACGAGGATGCGGTCTGATAGAAAAATGGCTTCGTCAAGGTCGTGCGTGATGAAAAATACGGTGATGTCCACGTTCTTCCAGATTTGCAGAAGATAGGATTGCATTTGTTGGCGTGTCTGAGGATCCAGCGCGCCGAATGGTTCGTCCATGAGGAGAATGCGCGGCTCGTTGGCCAAGGCGCGGGCGATGGCGGCACGTTGTTTCATGCCGCCGCTAAGTTGATGGGGATAAGAATTCTCAAACTTATCCAGGCCGACGAGAGCAAGCCACTGGCGGGCTTCCGCTTCGTTCGTGAATTCTCCTTTTCCCGCCATGCGGGGGCCAAACATCACATTTTGTTTCACCGTGAGCCATGGAAATAAGGTATAACTCTGGAACACCATGCCGCGGTCCCGGCCCGGCCCGACGACTGGCTTTCCATCCACTAACACCTGTCCGGCACTTGGCGTTTCAAGACCTGCCAGAATCCGAATCAGAGTGGATTTTCCACAACCGGATTGGCCGAGAACGCACATGAATTCACGGCGATGCACTGCGAGATTGATATCCTGCAATGCGACCACATCCCCAGACTTCGAGTGGAATCGCTTGTATAAGCCTGAGAT
>JANYFB010000216.1 GCA_025362955.1 Akkermansiaceae bacterium | reverse complement strand
CTGGATCACACCATCCGCGAGGGAAACAGCGTCGTCAGCGATCCCGCTGTCCATCCGAAAGCCTTCGACTGGCAAGCCGCGTTTCCCGAAGTCTTCGTGGAAGGCGGCTTCGATGTCGTGGTGGGAAATCCGCCGTATGTTAGGCAGGAACTTCTAACTCCCTACAAGCCATGGATGCAGGCGAACTATCAGAGCTTCCACGGCATGGCCGACCTCTACGTCTATTTCTACGAACTCGGCGTGCGCCTGCTGAAACCCGGTGGATTGATGTCCTACATCGTCACTAACAAATGGATGAAGGCAGGTTATGGCGAGCCGCTGCGCCGCTTCTTCAGTGAGAAATCGTGGATCAAGTCGGTTGTCGATTTCGGCCATGCCAAACAGATCTTCGAAGATGCGGATGTGTTTCCCTGCATCATCGTCGCCGAAAAGCCAACGAGTAACGAGAAACCCAAAACTGCCCGGCTGTGCACGATCCCGCGTGAACAGCTTCGCGTTAACGATCTTAGTGTGCAAATCGAGACTGAAGGCGCGGAAATCGAATTGCAGCAGCTTGGCGTCCAAGACTGGCAACTCGAGTCCCCCAAAGTCAGCCAGCTTTATCAAAAGATCAGCTCAAATCGGAAAACTCTGGGAGAGTTTCTCGGAATAGCACCGAAACGGGGAACAATGACCGGTTTCAATGATGCTTTCCTTCTGGACGCGCAAAAACATGGGGAAGTCGTGAAAGCAGACCCAAACTGTGCAGAGATTATCCGTCCGTACTTCCGGGGGCAGGACCTTGGGCGCTGGCATACCGAGCAAAGCGGTCAATTCATGATCGTAATGAAGTCGAGCAACAATTTCACATGGCCTTGGTCCGGTGAGGGATTGGATGGTGTGGCGGCTGAGGCGTTGTTCCAAAAAACTTATCCCAGCATCCACGCGCACATGAAGCCTTACGAGGCGCAGCTTCGCGCTCGAAAGAATCAGGTAAGGCATTGGTGGGAGTTGAGTTCATGCGCCTTTTGGGATGACTTCGAGAAACCCAAGATTATTTACCAGGAGATCCAGTTTCATCCCTCCTACTCGCTGGATACTGCGGGGAACCATGGCAATAACAAAACTTTCTTACTGAGCACGGATGATCTTTATCTGCTAGCCGTTCTGAACTCACCGCTACTGTGGTGGCACAACTGGCGCTACCTTCCGCACATGAAAGATGAGGCGCTGTCTCCTGTAGCATTCAAAATGACCGAACTGCCCATAGCAGAACCCACAGCCGCAACTAGGAGACAAGCTGAAAATGCCGCCCGCCGCCTGATCGAAATACAAGTCGGCCAGCAAAAAACGAAACACACGATTCTAGACTGGCTGCGCGTTGAATACTCCATCGAAAAGCCGACCAACAAACTCCAGAACCTGACCGCCCTCGACCTCGACAGCTTCATTGCCGAAGTGAAGCACATCCGGGGCAAAAAACTCCCGCTTACCGCCGCCGGTCTGCAAGCCCTCCGCGAGGAATACACCCGCACCATCGAACCCGCCCGCGCCCTCGCCGCCGAGGCCCTGAAGCTGGAGCGTGAACTTAGCGACCTCGTCAACGAAGCCTACGGGCTAACGCCGGAAGAGATTGAGCTTATGTGGGCCACCGCCCCGCCGCGGATGCCTATTCCGAAGCCGAACTGAACCTCGCGCCTAGCGCTTCTTCGACCCCACCCTAGAATAAATTTCGTTAGTAAAGGGAGACTTCTAGCAATGAATGTGCACAATCAGCCGTTCAGATTAAAAATAATTGCCTATCCTAAATAGCGAAAATTTAAGGAGTTACGATGGATGTAGGACTGCCAAAATCTAATTTGTCGCCCATTCTGGCACTTTGGGGATTTTCCATGCTAGGATCGTCGGCGCTATGACCAAAACATTGAAAATACTGAACGTAACCATCTGTTGCCCAGGTGACGTGGAGAGAGAAATCGTTATTGCTCGCGAGGTGATCGACGCGTGGAACCAACGGCATGAGGATTCCACTGGATGGCATATAAAAGCGCGGCATTGGAGCACTGACTGCGCTCCCACTATGGATGAACGCGGCCAGGCTGCAATTAACCGACAGATGATCGATGAATCTCAAATTCTTGTCGCCATCCTTTGGACCCGCCTTGGAACGCCAACAGGTTTGGCAGAGTCAGGCACCGTGGAAGAGATAACACGAGGAATGGCCCGAGGTATCCGGGTGATGTCTTATTTCTCAAATCTTGAGGCTCCCCACATTGTGACTGACTTCGAACAAATGAAAAAGCTCGAAGCATTCCGCGACAAAATGAAAGATACGGGATTGAGCTTCGCATTCAAAAGCCGGCACGAATTCAGAAAGCTTTTAGAAATCCATCTCGACCTTGCTGTGCGCGACATCCTGGCGAAAATCGCTGCGCCGAAGAAGACGGTCGGTAAAAAGAGCATCAATCAGAAGGCGAAAGGAGATGGCAATATTCAGTCCGCAGGCGACAAAAATGTTTTCAATATCAACCTGCCGAAGAAGCCGGAAATCACGATACAGCGGCATCCCGACCATATTTTGCCGGCAGATCAAAAGCGGGTTTTGGATTGGACTGATGAATTGGCCAAGCTTTCCGAGGAGATAGAAAAAAAGCCATACGCAACCTGCATCAAAGGCTGGAGATCCCGGTTAAAAAATCGATTTGAAGTTCCCCGCTATGATGCGTTGCATGTCGAACAAATGCCGCTTGTTAAGGACTGGTATTTGGTCGAGAAAGCCAAGCTGGTGCGCAAGGCAAAGAGAAAATCTCCAGCGATCCATTCATCTTCTCTAATTGGAGCCATCATGGCAGGCATGAGAACCATGGGGGTCACAAAGGAAGCATATTATCCTGAAGTTGCCAGACGCCTGAAGATGAAACCGTTCGCATCCCTCAAGGAACTGTCTTCAACCGACTTGGAGAAAGTTTACAACATGGTGCTGCGGGACAAGCGGTAGTCTTAGGAATGTCGAATCCCTATCAAGACACCTGATTACTCAAAGCTTCATGACCCACCCACGCCCGGAAACGACGCCCGGAGTCTTCCTCGAACACTTCGATCTATCATGGCCACTGCGCGACGGAGCGGATGGGATCATTTATGGTTACTTGTTTCGTGCCGCCATGGAAGCGGCGGCCGCCGCCGGGTGGACGTTCCGTTCCTACAGCAGTGTGGAGACGCCGGGAACGGATGACGATTGGATCCGGCGGCAGATCCGGGCGTTTCCCACGCTCATTCTCTTTCGCGACGGGGTGGAACTCGGGCGTCACACCGCAATTATCAACACGGTTCAGGGAATCCAATTGTGGGGGAACAAGCTGCTGGGGATCGAGACGGAGAAACTTCCGCCTCCAACCATTCCGAAATACTTGCTTGATCGAACCACCATCACGCCGTCTGGAATCGTGTTGAGGAAGCCTCCTGAAATCATCGTCGCTCCGGTGGCCGAGGACCGCGAGCATCTCCGCGCGATGGTGAAACGGTCTGGCAAGCCGAGATTGCTCGCGAGACTCGCGCCCGAAGTTCCTTCTGATCCCACCCCATTCCGGTTTCTACTCGAATGGCTTGTGGGTGATCACACATGGCGCGAACAGGTCCACGCATCGCTCGAAGTTCTAATCATCGACAAACAGGAACCCGTGCCGTGGGCCTACCTTTGCCACCACACGACAACTGCGGCGAATCTATACTCGGGAGAGGATGGGGGCGTGTTCTGGGAGTGGGTTCGTTAGTTGCGGAGTCCTGATTGACATCTCCTGGGCATCGACGCTCATAGAGCGACGCTACAGGGCGGTTCATTGGCGATACGGATTGCCACCGGCAGAGATCTATCACATTTCCATCACAGAAACATGAGCGATTCATCTAATAACAGCGGGTGCCTAGGGATACTTCTCAACATGCTGGGTTTCGGGCCAACGAGGTCCGCGACTGGAGGTGTTTCCAATAGTTCCGCCAGCCCGGGTGCCTTGCCTCCGGCGCTTCCCGTTTCCGCGCAGAAGGAGATTACCTATCCCTATGGCCTGAGGGATGAGTTCCTGAGTCCGGCGGAGATTTCGTTTTTTCACGTGCTCAAGGGGGTGATGCAGCCGGGGCATTACCTGATCACCAAGGTCCGGCTGTCCGACCTGTTTTACGTGAAACAACCGAACGTGAACCAAGCGGCACGCAACCGGACGGACGGCAAGCACGTCGATTTCGTGGTATGCGACGGCGGCTCGATGCAGCCGTTGCTGGCAATTGAACTGGACGATGCGAGTCACAAGCGAAAGGACAGCCAGGAGAGCGACGACTTCAAGAACCGCGCGTTCTCTGCCGCCGGACTGCCGCTGCTGCGGGTGACGGCGGCGAGAGCCTACTTGCCGCAGGAGATCGCGAATCGAATCCAAGAACTGCTGCGATAATTATGGCCGCCCTCCGACATCTGCGGCGAATCTTTACTCGGGTGGACCGGGGATTTTGGTAGCGACAGGAATGTCGCTACTCCTTATTTTGCTGCTCATGGACTATCTGAATCCATCCGGCGAGATCCTGAAGCACGGGCAGGAGCTGCCTCATTGGCAACAGGGGGATGCGATGCAGTTCGTCACGTTCCGGCTCGGCGACTCGATGCCTGCGGGAAAGCTGCGCCAATGGAAGGAAGAGCGTGAAATCTGGCAAAAAGTCCATCCGCAGCCACGGTCGGCGGAAGTGGAGAAGGAGTATCACAAGCGCTTCACCCGGAGGTTGGAAGGGTGGCTGGATGAGGGAGCTGGGTCCTGTTTGCTCAAGGAACCCGCCAACCGGGCGCTGATGGAAGCGGTGTTGATGCGTTTCCAGGGAGAGAAGGTGGAGCATCACGCGTGGGTGATCATGCCGAACCACCTGCACCTGGTTTTCACGCCGCTGGCACCGCTTGAGAAACTGATGCAAGTCTGGAAAGGCGTAAGCTCCCGGCGGATCGGGCAAGGGAAGATCTGGCAGAAAAACTATCGGGACACGATGATCCGGGATGGCGGGCATTTCGCGAACGCGGTGAGATACATCCGCCGGAATCCGGCGAAGCTGCGGGCGGGGACTTTCACCCTGTGGGAAGGCCCCCGGGCGCAAGCCGTGAAATAAGGAGTGGCGACATTCCTGTCGCCACAAGACTGGATTGCCTCGCGACAGGAATGTCGCGACTCCTTGGTAGATTCTGACAGAATGCCGACTTAAACACTCGGCGATGAGTTCTTAGTTTTTCCCGCTCGAAATCTCCCGCTGACTTGCCAGATTGCGGTGTGGATTTGTTTTCTAAACCCCGGACATCGGAAGAAAAAGCGCTTTCCGTCACGCAGTTGCTGCGGCGGATGAAAAATCTGCTGGAACTCCAGATCGGCGAGACTTGGGTGGAGGGAGAGGTTTCAAATCTCAGAAAACAAGGCAGCGGGCACTGGTATTTCTCGCTCAAGGACGAGGGCGCGCAGATTTCGTGCGCCATGTTCGGCGCCCGCAAGCGCGAGGGTGCGGACGCCTTGGAGGACGGCGCGAAGGTCCGGGTTTTCGCCGAGGCGAGCGTCTATGAAGCGCGGGGACAGCTTCAAATCATCGTTCAGAAAGCCGAGCGTGCAGGGGCCGGAGATTTGCAAGCGAAGTTCGAGGCGCTGAAGCGGAAATTAAATGCCGAGGGGCTCTTCGATGCCGACCGCAAGCAGGCGATCCCGCCATTTCCACGGGTCATCGGGATCATCACATCCGGGACTGGCGCGGCGCTTCAAGACATCCTGAATGTTCTAACACGTCGTGCGCCTTGGGTCCAGCCGGTGCTTTTTCCGGTGCGGGTGCAGGGCAGGGGAGCGGAGTTGGAAATCGCCCAGGCCATCGGGAAAATGGGGCGGCCCGAGGCTTTCGGTTATCCGCGCTGCGATGTGCTCATCGTCGGTCGCGGCGGTGGCTCCATCGAGGATTTGTGGAATTTCAACGAGGAAGTCGTCGCCCGGGCCATCGCGGCCTGCCCGATCCCGATCATTTCCGCCGTCGGCCATGAAATCGACTTCACCATCGCAGACTTCGTGGCGGATCTCCGGGCACCCACGCCGAGCGCCGCTGCGGAACTGGCCGTGGCGGACGGAGCGGAGTTATTAGCCCGTCTCGCGCAAATCCGCAGACGCATGGTCCGTGTCACCCGCGAGCGGCTGATGCGTTCCCAACTCGCGGTGGATTCCCTCAGACGCGGTGCCCTGCAACGCGATGGCGAAAAGCTCCTGCGCGAGTCGGTGATGCGGCTGGATTCCGCCCGTGGTCAGCTTTCCCAGGCCATGCGCTCGTCGCTGGAGGCGTTGGCCGTCCGCCTGAATGATGCGCGGGGCAGGCACAAGATTTATCAGCCATCGAACGTCTTGGAGCGCCGCATGGAGACGGTCGCGGGCTTGCACCAACGCTTGGAACGGTCGGGTAAGGAGGGTCTATTTCGGCGGGCCGAGCGCATCGGACGCTTGAAAGGCCTGCTGCGGACGCTGGGACCGGAATCCGCCTTCCAACGCGGATTTTCCATCACCCTCGCAGCGGATGGAAAAGTCGTAACCTCGGCGGCATCGCTCAAGTCCGGCGATCTCATCCGCTCCAGATTTGCGGATGGGGAAACGGTTAGCATCGTGAATGAAGTATCGCGGATCCCGTCTCAACCGGTCTATCCTAAATGAATTCCAAATGGAGTGATCTAGCGAACCGGTTGAAACGTCATCCGTTTCCCGTGGTCGCATGGTTTGACCGGGTGCTGGCGGTTTCATTCGCATTTCCGGAAGATGTCCTGCGACCGCTGGTGCCGGCGCCGCTGGAGATTGATTCCCACGATGGCTGCGGATTTGTCACGGTCGCTCTGGTGTGGACCCAAGGACTGAGGCCTGCGGCTTTCCCAGGGTTCCTCGGGCAGGACTTTTTCCTAGCGGGTTATCGGGTTTTCACGCGGCTGAGGGATGAGAAGGGGCGGCGTTTGAGAGGATTGAAAATCTTACGGAGCGAGACGGACAAGGCTCGGATGGTTCTATCCGGGAATCTGCTGACGCACTACAACTACCGGCGGGTGAGACTCGAACAATCGGATTCGCGTGTCAGGACGTGGCTGCCAGACGGGAGGGAAACCCTGGACCTATCGTTTGATCTAACGGATGAACCCGATTCACCGCCCGAGGGTTCCCCGTTCGCGGACCTGCGTGCCGCTAGGAATTTCGCTGGACCGATGCCCTTCACGTTTGATGCCGAAGCGGATGGACGCTTCGTGGTCATCGAAGGGAAACGGGAGGAGTGGTCGCCACGTCCGGTGCGAATCACCGCTTGGAAAGTGGGGCTCTTCGATGAAGCTCCGTTCTGCGGCGTGACGCCGGTTGTGGCAAACGCCTTCCGTGTGGAAGGCGTGACTTACCGCTGGGAGCGAGGACGTCTGATCACGCCTATGGCCGGGGGAGGGGTTCGATGAGCGGGCGCGGGAATTGGGACGGGATGCTGATGATCGCCCGCTTCAACTGGCCGTTTTACGCGATGGCGGGCGGAGTTCTGCTGGCAGCAATCTTGGTGACCGGATATTTTCCGGTTGGCGGTGGTCTCGTCTTGACAGGTTGCGCTTATTTCCTGTTAGGTTCGCTGGGAGTGTCACACTGGGTTTATGATTGCTCCGACCTGTACCGGTGGTCGTGGTTGGATCGGGCTTTGGGGGATTCCCCGGCCGGAATACTCGCGCTATGCCACTCCGGTTTTGATGAGGCTTCTGAAATGCTGAAGCGGAAATTTCCGATCTCGGAATGGCGGGTGTTGGACCACTACGATCCGGCGACGATGACGGAAGCTTCGATCCGGCGGGCGAGAAGGCTCTTTCCTCCGACCTCCGGGACGGTGGCGGCGCGATTTGACCGTTGGCCGTTAGTCGATGGCTCTTTGGATGTGGTTTTCGGGATTCTGGCCATCCATGAATTGCGAAGCGATGCGGAACGGGCGGCGTGGTTCGCCGAGGCAAGACGATGCCTAAAGATCAACGGCAGGGTCGTGTTGGTCGAGCACAACCGGGATCTGGCGAATTTCACGGCGTTCGGTCCGGGATTTTTGCATTTCCATTCGGTCGCCGCATGGCGAAGGTCATGGAAATCTGGCGGGCTGGAATTGAATGACGGTTTCCGGATCACACCCTTCGTGCGGGTATTCGTTCTGAAAAAATCATGATAGAGATATTGCCGCTGCTGTTGAGAACCGCCGGTGCCGGATTGATCCTGCTGGCGCTGGTGCATGTGCCAATCAGCCGCAAGCTGATGTGGCGGGAACAGGCCGCACGCCTGTCGCCGGAAAATGCCGCGATTTTCCATGTTCATGCGTTTTTCATTTGTGTCGTGCTGGTGATGACGGGTCTGCCAAGTCTGGTAGATCCGGCGGTGTTTCTTGAGAAATCACGGGCTGCTGCGTGGGCTTCCTGGTCGATTTTTGGATTCTGGCTGCTGCGTTTGTATTGCCAGTGGTTTGTCTATGGATCGGATCTTTGGCGCGGGAAACGCTTGGAGACATTCATGCACTTCTGGTTCTCGGGAGTGTGGCTTGCCCTCGTGCTGGTCTTCGGGGCGTGTGGCGCTTTGCAAGCGGGGTGGCTGTCATGAAAAACTGGTGGTGCCTGCTGCGTGTCGCCGTCGCGATGGTCTGGATCTATCAGGGCTTGTGGCACAAGCTGCTTGCCGTGGATGCGCGACATATCGAGATCGTGGCGGCGGCACCTTTGTTTCTCCCGCCGCGCCTTGCATTGGGGCTGATCGGAGGATTGGAAACTCTTTTCGCCATTTCGATTTTGTCGGGATGGAAACAGCGGATTTTCACATGGCTCCAAATCGGAATGTTGGTGGCGATGAACGCGGCTGGCATTCTTTTCGCTGGCGACAGGATTCCGGATATCGGCGGGATGCTCACAATGAACCTCGTTTTCGCCCTGACGATCTGGGGACTCGCAAATCATGAACCCCGGCAATGATCGCGTGGTCTTCGGCCACATGCACGAGGATCATTCGGCCGAGTTGTCGCTGGTGGATCGTCTGCCGTTGAAACGGGCGTTGGTGATCGCATCCGGTGGTGATCTCGCATTCGCCCTGGCCGGGGCGGAAGTGGCGGTGATGGCAGTGGATTCCAATCCGGCGCAAATCGATCTGGTTAGGTTGAAAATGCGGTGCCCGGATGATCTGATCAGCCTCTGCTTCCGCGGGCGGGTTGATCGATTGCTCCGGCTCGGCGGGCCGTTTCTCGCGTGGCTCCTGGACTGGCCGCGATTGCAGCCGGGGAGACTCCGTGTTTTCCTAACCAATCGACTGGAGGGTCTGTTGCATGGAGTCGTTTCAGTGGTCCATGGCCGGCAGGCGGGCAGGAAGCTGGATCGCACCGTCCTCCGGTTGATCCGGCGGAGGCTTGAGAAGGCGATGAGGCAACCGGACGCGGCACGGAATCCACTGCTGCAAGTGCTGTTGGGAAATCGTTTTGGAAGCGATGTGCCGGAGGTCTGGAGCGAGCGGGGGATATTGAAATGGAAAGACGAGGTCGGGCGGATCGATTTGAAAACTGCGGATATCGTGGAAATTCTCCGCGAGTCCGAGGACGACTCGCTGGGCTTGATTTCCGCGAGCAATCTTCTGGATGTGATGGATGGGGATGCCTGGGATAATCTTGTCGAGCACGCCGCAAGGGTATTGATGCCCGGCGGCTATCTGGTGGTCCGCTCGATGCTGCGCGAGATTGTCGTCTCGAAAAGCGACGGTGGCCTGGAAGCGATAGCGGATGTCCCCAAGGATGCCAGTCCGATCTGCCCGGTCATTTGGATCGGCGGAAAATTCCGAGCGATTTTACGCCCTCAAATGCCCGATTGCCTCCCGCAGATCATTGGCGGTGACCGTGTTGATGACCTTCGCGCTGCCGAGCGCTTCTAACACCACAAAGCGAATCGCTCCGGCGGAGAATTTTTTATCCCGCGCGAGTTTTTCCATCACGGTATCCGTCGTGATTTCCGGCGGAAGGACCAGCGGCAGGTGGAATTTCTCCAACAGAGCCATCACCTTCGCGCTTTCATCCGGTGAAAGCCCGGCATGTTGTTCTGATAGAAATAAGGCCGCGCGGATGCCGAGGGAAATCGCCTCGCCGTGCAGCATCTCACCGTATGGCACTGCCGCTTCGATGCCGTGGCCGATAGTGTGGCCGAAATTCAGCAACGCCCGGATGTCGCGCGTCTCGTATGCGTCGGCCTCCACCACGCGGGCCTTGATGGCGATGTTGCGGGCGATCAGCTCGGCGGGAACATCGCGGGTTGCGGGATCGAGCGCGGCGAGGTCATCTAACATCGAGGCGTCGCGAATGGCCGCGTGTTTGATGGCCTCGGCGAAACCTTCGTGATATTCGCGGTCCGGCAGGGTTCGCAGCGTTTCAGGGTCGATGATGACGAGGCGCGGCTGATGGAAGGCACCTAACAAGTTTTTTCCCTCGCCCACGTTCACGCCGGTCTTGCCCCCGACCGAGGAATCCACCTGCGCCACGATCGTCGTCGGCACCTGCACGAAGGGGATTCCGCGGTAAAAAATCGAGGCCACGAAGCCAGCGAGGTCGCCCACCACGCCGCCGCCCAGCGCAACGACCATTGATTTCCGATCATGCCCGGCACGGATCATTTCCCGGCACAGGGTTTCGGCCTGATTCATGGATTTTGATGCCTCGCCCGCCGTCACCGTGTGCAGCGTCGGCCGGAAACCCTCAGCTTCCAACGATTCCATCAAGGCTCCGGCGTGAAATCCAGCAACCGTCTCGTCACTGATAACCGCGGCTCGCAAGCCGGAGATTCCCGCTTTTTTCAAGGTTTCACCCGCTTTGGCGAGCAAGCCCGGCTCGACGAAAACATTGTAGGCGCGTTCAGCGAGATCGACGTGGACGGATGGCATGGCGGTAGCATGAAACAAGCGCCCCGCATGTCCAGATCATCTCCCCGGTTGATCTGCTACGGGTTCGGTGATTCCCTCGTCGCATGGAAATCCGCAAATACGCGCAGCAAATCCCTTTCACCACCAAGGACGGCTCCACGATCCGCAGCCTGCTAGACCGATCTAACGCCCCGGTCCGCAACCAAAGTCTTGCCGAAGCGACCCTGCCTTTGGGCGCGGAAACCGAACGGCACTATCATCTCCTGAGTGAGGAAATTTACTACATCCTCAGTGGCCGTGGCTTGATGGAGATCGACGGCAGCGAGAGCGAAATTGTGTCAGGCGATGCCATTCTCATCCCGCCCAACGCGTGGCATCAGATCCGCGCCATCGAGCCGCTCACGTTCCTCTGCTGTTGCTCACCGCCGTATGCCCATGAGGACACCTATTTCGTGAGAGATCAATCGTAGGGGCCGCTGGTGTAAAGAGGATCGCGGACGGCAGGAGTTTTTTCACGCGCCTGCTCCTGGAGAAATTCGCAAAGTTTCGCGGCTCCGAAAGCAAGCAGAGTCGGTGGAGCGAGTGCCGCTAACAGACGAACCTGCGAAACAAGAAGGGATCTAACTGGCAACCGATGGATCAGATATCCAGCCGCGACGGCGATGAGGATCGCTTTACCCGGCGCGTGGCGAACGCTTTGCTCACAATCTTCGTAGCGCTGGCTGACCTTCCTTTTTGCGTCGGCTAACAAGGCATTCACCCCGTCCTCAATGGTGGGTGGGCTGACGATGGAGGCGGATAGAGGGATCATGATTTTACCAGAATTTGAGGTTACCGAAAAGGCGGCCCAGCGATGCCGAAATCGCATCCCCAGCATCTTCCAGCGGTTCGCTGATGAAGCGTTCACTGGCAGTGGCGGTATGCCTGCCTGACATGATGAGACAGCCGACGGCAATTCCGAAAGCTACCGCACCAGCCACGGCGGGCACCGGGTTTTGGCGAATGCGTTCGCTCGCGCAGGCGAGAAAGTCACCCGCCTCGCTACGGAAAGCCTGACAGGATTCTCGGGAGGACTTGATCAGTGGTTTTGCCCGGCTGGCAAGGGTGTCGCTGAGTTCAGCGGCCTCGTGGATTGTGGATTCTGTATTCATTGTGAATTGGTGGTGTGGAGGATGTTAGAAACCGCTGAAAAGATTTTGTTCCCACCGGAACCCATGAGTCGCGAGATATACAGCGGGATGCATCGCTCCCAGTCTGCGAAGAAAGCGATTCACCTCACTCTCAGATACCCAACGTTTCTCGCCATTTTCATTAAGAAAACATTGTTCACCGGGTCGGCTTTCGTCTTGGACACGCATGGTTTCGAGTTCTTCTGCGATGGTTAGATCCTCGTGTGCAGCAGGCCCTTGGGATGCAGTGGTTGCCGCTTCCGGTTTGGTGGTAGTGTCTTGTCTCATGGGTGGGCTGGATTCGCGATTTCCTTTGCAGATCACGTTCCGGTTTCCCAACCCTTGATACCCCAAGGTTTCAACAAACCGAAAAGGCTTTAATGTCGGGCATTTTGCATCCAATTGAAAATAGTCTCGTGCAAAGCTCCCGATCATCGAATCCCATCTCCGTCAGACCCGAATGTCGGTGTGTTTTCTTTCAACCACACCGGTCGCGACGCCCGTTACCAGACCTGCGCCGAATCCGAAGACATGGCCTAACACGTCCGTATGCGGGTCATGGCCGCCGCCCAACCACCCCAGCAGAATGATGCCGCCGAAGATAGGAGCCGTGATCCTCACCCACGGCAAATGGGCGCGGTCACGCAGCGTCTCCGCCAAGCCCATTCCTGATAGAATTCCCAGTGCGGCGAAGACCGCCGTCGAGGCTCCGAGTGAGACAAATGGTTCTGGGAACATGAGCCGCGAGGTGATCGTATTCCCCAAGGTGCCACCCGCGAGGATCAGCGCCCATCCCTTCAGCGGTCCTATCAACCTTGCCACTAGCGATCCGAAAATCACCCCGCCCACAAGATTGCCAACCAAGTGGCCAAGATCCGCGTGCAGGAAAAGAGCAGAAAATGGTCGCCACCATTCACCCCGCGCAATCAGTCCGACACTCGAGGATGAAGCCCGGTCGATCAATGTCGCATCCTGATCCTGCCAGTAAAAAACACCAATTAGGATGATCGCCCAGATTCCCGTCATCCACCATCCCGGAGAGTGCCGTGCCCATTCATGGGCTGCGGCAGGTTGCTTCACCGGCCAAGCCATTTCCTTCCCGTAGGCGTGCAGTTCTTCAGAAATTTTTGCTGCCGGGACAAGCTCCGCCTGCAAATCGAACTCGCCCGGCACTGCGGCGGCCTCTACCCGGCAAGCTTCGCCCATTGCCAGGATCACCAAGCCATGGTCATACGCTTGTTCCAAGGTAGGGTAATGCCCCACTTGCACCCACTCTTCCGCCAGGATGGTTTGATCTTTTTCGTTCATGAAAATTACCGTCCGCTAACATCCTCCGTGAATGGAATTCGTCAACCGAAGCGTGCACGAGTATTCTTCCCGATTCTTCAAGAGGTTAAAATCACCGAACCAGCATAAACGCTCCACAAATACCGGCCTCCTGCCCCAGCGCGGGCGGGACGACATAATTCGGCTCTAACACTTGGGGGAAATAACCCGCCGCAATTTCCACCAGCCTCTCATTGATTCTTCGGTGCAATCCCTCCGCTTGCGACACTCCGCCACCGACGATCACCCGCGATGGGGAAACAATGGCTAACAGCGCAAGGATTCCGTGGGCGAGATACCATGCCTGCGTGTCCCATGCCGGATGGTCGGCGGAAAGTGCGTGCGCCGAAGCACCCCAACGGGCAGCGATGGCGGGACCGCTGGCCAATCCTTCGAGGCAATCGCCATGAAACGGGCAGATACCCGGAAAATCATCGCCCGACATCCGAGGCACTTTGAGATGGCCGAACTCGGGGTGAAGCGCGCCATGAATCAAACGCCCGCCTGATAGAATTCCGCCGCCGATGCCGGTGCCGATGGTGATATACACCACATCTTCTAAACCAGCTGCGGCCCCTATTCTCGCTTCTGCTAGAGCCGCCGCGTTGACATCGGTATCAAGTGTTAGAATAGCTTCTGGAAACGCGTGTGCAAACGCACCAGTTAGGGAAAATCCCGCCCAACCCGGCTTGGGAGTCGCGAGCACTTGGCCGTAATTTCCTCGATTTGGGACGATGCCAATGGGGCCAAATGCAGCGATGCCGATGCTCACCGGTTCGCCACGCGCACTGAGCCAGTCGATCGCGAAACCGAGCGTCTCGTCCGGCGAGGTGGTCGGAAATCGGCATTCCTCGATGACCAGCCCGGCCGTGGAGCCGATTGCGACGACAGTCTTCGTGCCACCAAGTTCGATGCCCGCGATCATGGCTGGATTTTATCTAGCAGCCGCAGCGGCGGCAAGCGCTTCGCGGGTGATGCGGGTGATCTCGGCCCATTTGCCGTCGTTGACGAGTTGCTTGTCCACCATCCACGAACCGCCGATGGCCGCGACGACGGGGAGCTTGAGGTAGTCCGAAAGATTAGCCGAGGACACGCCGCCAGTAGGGATGAATTTCAAGCCAGTGTGGCCGTAGGGACCGGCGAGGGCTTTGAGCATGTTCACGCCACCCGCGACCTCAGCAGGGAAAAATTTCAACAGCTTGCAACCCAACGAAAGCGCGAGTTCCACATCGCTGGGAGTCATCACGCCAGGGGAAAATTGCAGGCCGATTTCTTTCGCGGCGGCGATGATGTTAGGGTTGATTCCCGGGGCAAGTCCGAACACGGCCCCCGCATCCTTGGCGCGATGGACCTGTTCTTTTTCAAGCAAGGTTCCAGCGCCTAACAATATTTCTGGAAATCGCGCGGCGATGCGTTTGATCGACTCCTCGGCAGCGGCGGTGCGGAAGGTGATTTCCATAATGTCGAGGCCCCCTTCTAGCAGTGCCTCGGCCAATGGCTCGGCGGATTCGACACGGTCAAGGACGACCACGGGAACGATACGTTTGGCGAGAATTCGGTCAATCATGGGCGGAAAAGGTGCCGGATTTTTAGCGAATGACAAAGGAAATGCCACGCGTTCTGGAAACCGCCCTCACAACGCTCGCTGATGACAATCTGGTATCGCTTCCATAGGCTGATCGTAACTAGCAACCCATCGATCAAACCCGGACATTCTCATTCATAGATCATAACAGCGGAGCGCATTGTCATGGAGGATCGCTTGCTGTTCGTCAGTTGTTAGCTCGGTGACGAAGCCACGGACCATGTCGGCCCAGGCTTTGTAAGAATCGATCCGTAGCAGGCACACCGGCCAGTCGGTGCCGAACATCACGCGGTCCGAGCCAAAAAGAACGAGGGTTTCCTCGAAATAGGCGCGGAGGGTTGGCTCGTCGATTTCCGCGTCTAGCACTTCGGTTGCCATGCCGGAGATCTTTACGCCTAGGATGTTTTCACGTTTAGCGAGTTCCGCCATGCCGGATTTCCATGCGACGTCTATTTTCCCTTTGCGGATTTCCGGCTTGGCGATGTGGTCAATGATAATACCGAGATCTGGCTGGCGATCAACGAGTTGGATCGCGACGGGA
This sequence comes from Akkermansiaceae bacterium, assembly GCA_025362955.1. GTDB lineage: Bacteria > Verrucomicrobiota > Verrucomicrobiia > Verrucomicrobiales > Akkermansiaceae > Luteolibacter. The sequence goes on along the minus strand of JANYFB010000216.1, from coordinate 17,364 downwards.
AGCTGTCTTTGGAAGAGCAAGAGATCGTAGCGAAGATCGAGATCGGGCAGCAGGGAAAGGCCGTGATGGAAATCGTCACGGAGGAAATAGCTGTCAGGCTCGCCTTGGAGGACGTGCCTAACAGCTTTAAATTTCGGATGCGCGGCGAGGCGGGCGAGGGGATCAGCGACATTCGGGTCAATCAACGGCACCCAGCCGACGACGCCCGCGATGATTTCGGATTGGTCTGCTAGAGAGAGCAACCAATCGGATTCTTCGAGGATTTGCCGGGCTTGAACGACCACCGTGGCATCGACACCGCCCGCCGCCGTGGCGGATTCCAACTCGGCGAGGAGTTGGTCTTGCGCGAGCGGCGACCCGGGAGGAATCCAGTCATATTCTTCGACCGAATAGCGCCAGAGGTGGTGATGGGAGTCGATCATAGGGAGAAAAGACGATCTGAACCGCAGATAAACTCAGAAGGACGCAGATTTTCGGGGAGGTAATGCGAGGCTGTTATAAAAACAAGGGCTTCATGTGGCGGTCTAGCAGATTAGCGGTAACGTTTTTCGCGACGACTTCCGAATGATCCTTGAGCGCCTGGATGTAGCTGTCGCCCAGTTGTGCGGCGATCTTGAAGCCGACGTGGAGGAGTTGGCGAAGGTCCGCGTTGTAACCTGGGTTTGTCGGGATGTGACGTAACGCGTCGGTGAATTGGGTGCTGGTCCAGCCGTTGACTTCATCGGCGGAGGGAAGATTCGCGTCATTGATGTTGATCACGGTGGCGTAGGGTTCACAAAGTGCGTCCTTTTTATCCAGAGCTTTGGCGTAGATTTTTTTCGCAAGGGCAAGTCCCTCGCCCCCGGCTTCTGCCAGACCGATTATTTCTTCTAACCAATTTGTCCCGGCGGTCTTAATGTGCAGCCCGGCACCGGTGCGCTGGATGGCGCGCTTGATGATCGGGTAGATGGAAAATTTGTCGGAGCCGGAGTGGACGGAGAGTTTCAAAGCCGGTGGCAGGCCGTAGGTTTTGATCGCATGGGCAATGACGGCGAGGTCGTCGTTGAATTCTTTTTCAAACTGGACCGGATCGCCGACGTAATCGACCCCCTTGTTGAAACGACCGGTGAATTTCGGCGCGATGGTCTGGATTGGAATGCCTTGGTCGGCGATGGCGGCGAGGATGATCAGCATTTCCGGCGGCGTTTGCGGACTGTCGGTTTCGTCCATGGAAACTTCGGTCACGAAATTGTCAGTGTCGCCCTTGGCCGCGACGATGTGCTGATAGATGGCGGCGGCTTTCTGGGTGGCCTTTAGGAATTGATTTGCTGTTTTCTCCACGTCGGCTCGGGAAATTTCAAACGGCTGTGCAATGCCTTCAATGACGACGGTTCCTATCAACTCCGGGTGCTTCGCGATAAACGCTGCCACCTCGGCGGGATCGGCAGCTTCCCCGATGTCATCGGCGACATCGAGCGTGAAAAAATCGCAGGGCGCGACAAAGCGGTCCACGGTGAAAAGGTTGATGTGATCGGCATCTAGCAGATACTCGCCGGTCCAGCCAAGATCTGCGACGGCCTTGTCGGCGGCCTGCCGGGTTTGGATGGGTTCGGAGCCGATGATGTTGTGTTCGCGATTCGACTTGTTCCAGACCGGAACGATGTCGATGCCGAGTTTCTTGGCTTGGATGAAGGCGGTGAGCTGGGCGTGGGCGCCGTTGGCGAAACGATCGCCGACGCCGAATGTGTATTTAGGGCAGGTTTTCATGGTGGAAGACTTTGATTTTTCAGCCCCAGATGAACGGGATGAATGCAGAAAAGATGAGGGATAAGATAGTGAATATGGATCAATTCACTTCGATGATGGCTTTGATTGCGCCGAGGGTGGGATCGGTGAATTTGTCGAACTCGGTGGGGACTTCCGCGAAGGCGATGCGGTGAGTGATCCAGAGGTCGGTGTTGATTTTTCCGTCGCGGATCAACTGGATGATTTTATCGAAATCTTCGGGCATTGCGTTGCGCGAGGCCATGAGCGTGATTTCGCGGCGGTGGAAGACGGTGGCATGCGGAAATGTTAGATCCGAGGTGGTAATGCCCACATAGACGACGCGGCCGGTGAAGGCGGCGTAGTTGAAACAGGTGGACATCGACTTAGGGCTGCCGGTCGCGTCGATGATGACATCGGCGAGTTGGCCATCCGTGATTTTTTCTAACTCGGCGAGATGCGAGTCGTCTGGCTTGAACTGGATGGCATGGTGGATGCCAAGATTTTTCTGACAGAAATCAAGGCGGCTCTGAACCATGTCCATAACCACGGTTTTCACTTCCATCAGTTTGAGAAATTCCAAACACGCAAGCCCGATGGGACCCGCACCGATGACCAGAACCGTCTCGCCGGGTTGGGGGGTTCCGCGCTGGACTGCGTGATAGCCGATGGCGAGCGTCTCGACGAGCGCGAGTTGGTCGTAGGAAAGATCGTTGCCAGGATGCAACTTGCGGGCTGGCACCGCGAAGACTCCTTTCCGGAGCCCACCGTTGTTGTGGACACCGATGACTTGCACGCCGGGGCAGCAGTTTTGCGAGCCTTTTTGCGAGGTGGGAGTGCTGGGATCGTTGACGTAAGGCTCTAACGAACACTTGTCGCCCGGCTTTACGTTAGATACATCATCGGCCACCGCGACGACCTCCAAGCCAAGCTCATGGCCAGGCGTGCGAGGGTAGGCGAAGAACGGAAATTTCCCGAGATAACAGGAAAGATCGGTCCCGCAGATGCCCATGCGATGAGTGCGGACGAGAGCCTCACCCGGTCCGGGTGTTAGAGGTTCCGGCAGGTCGATGATTGCGATTTCCTTGGGCGCGGTGAATTGAATGGCTTGCATCAGTTGTTTTCAGTAAGTCCTTCGAGGTGGCCAGTATTTTTGACCGGGGCGAAAAGGGCGAGGACGTCAGCGAGTAATTCGCGGTCGATGGGTTCTTCTAACCATTCCGCCCACTTGCGGATATTGGCGGGGTTCGCAGAGCCGGCGACGGTAGTGGCAAGTCCGGGATGCTCGCAGGAAAACTGAAGCGCGAGCTTCGCGATGTCCGTTCCTCGATCCGCGCAGAGCTTCGCGGCCGCACGGGCGGCGGCTTTTACTTCCTCGGGTTCTTTGAGCCAGGAGGGGAGTTCGGCGTTTGTTAGGAGTCGTGCGGAAAAAGGGCCGGCGTTCATGGCACCGATATTTTTCCCTTCTAATCGTGGCAAAAGATCATCGACGAATGTGGTGTTCTGGAGCGTGTAGCGGTTGTAGGATAGCACGCAGTCGATGTCGTTTTCCACCTGATCGAGCACAGCGTTGAAGGTTTTCATCGGGTAGCAAGAAAATCCAACCGCACGGACTTTTCCTTGTGCCTTGAGCTTGAGAACGGCGGGAATCGTTTCCTCCCAAATCTGTTGGAGCGGCACGAATTCCACATCGTGCAGCAGAATGACATCCAGATGGTCGGTGCCTAACCGATGCAGTGAAACATGAACGGATTCTTCGACGCGTTTGGCGGAGAAATCGAAATGGACATCCGAGTAACGACCAAGTTTGGTGCCTAGCAGATAGTTTTTCCTTGGAATCCCTTTCAGTCCGAGGCCGAGCATAATTTCCGACATGCCGCGTCCGTAGTAAGGCGAGGTGTCGATGAAATTCATGCCGAGGTCGATGGCGGTTTTTGTCGAAAGCATCGCCTCGTCGAGCGTGATCGAACGGAACTCCGCGCCGAGCGACGAGGCACCGAATGAGAGGATGGGCAGGTCGATGCCGGTGTTGCCAAGGGGGCGAGTTTTCATTTGTTAGAATAAAGAGCGGATGGAGGAAATCGTCTGGCGGGCGGCCGTTTCGGGGTCGGGCAATGGAAAGATTTCTGCGGAGAGATAGCCTGTGTATTGAATTTCCCGGAGCGCGGCAATCACGGGTTCGGCAACGGTGTGACCGAAACCCATCGCCTGGCGGTTAGAATCGGCGAAATGGACGTGGCCGATGTGTCTGCCCGCCTCGCGGATGGCGGTGGCGACATCGCGCTCCTCAATGTTCATGTGAAAGAGGTCGGCGAGCAGAACGACGTTTTTCAAATCATGCAGTTCGAGGAATTTTGCTGCGTCAGCGAGGCGGTTGAAAAGGTTTGTCTCGTAGCGATTGAGCGGTTCGTAAATGAACGGGACACCGTGCGTGGCGGCGCGATTCGCGCAACGGCGGAGGCCCGCGACGAGGTGATCGTGTGAGCCGCTTTTGCCCTGCATCGAGCCAAGAATCGCCGGGGCACCGAGTTGTCCGCCGAAGTCGATCATGGAAAAAACGAAGTCCAAAGCAGCCTCGCGTATTTCCTCGGACGGATCGGTTAGGCTGAGTCCGTGTCGGAGCATTCCCGCGCCCGTACCCACAGCGGCGATGGCGAGTCCATGCTGGGCTGCTAGAGATTTCACCTCGTGATCAGAAATAAAATCCGGGCCGGGCAGAAATAGTTCCACCGCATCGAATCCAATGGCAGCAGCAGTCGCGAAAGCATCTGGCAACGGCGTGCGAAAAACAAACGGCCCTCCCGACGCTTCCGGGACTTGCGATAAGGTGATGGCGGTTTTCATTCGGGTTTAAGAACACACCTTCATAGTGCGATCCATGGCGGGTGAACATGGAAAAAAACTAGCTCATTCTAAAGTCATGACATAAACTGCTATCATGACAAGCCCCATCCCAAAAGGTACGCTTCCACCGCCACCGGGCCGCCCGAGCTGGGGCGGGGGAAATGATCTGCCGCTGCTTTATCTGGGATGGGGGCAACGGGATTTCGCCAAGGATCCGCTTGCGATCCATCATGATCTGGGTACGAATTACTATGTTTTGCTGAGCGGTGAGATCATCGTGACCACAGGCCTAACAAGCCAAATCGTGCGTGGCCCGGTGGCTTTGATGTTTGATCCCGACTGTGCGTTTGGCATCACTCAATCCAAGCGGGCGACGGTGGAAATTCTAGTGTGGATCTGGCAAGGGCAGCCGGTCTTGACAGAATTGCGTCCCGGACCTGGTGGATTTATGGCGTTGAATTTACGCGCGCGATTGGTGGATTCCCTGACGGAATTACACGTCCGCTGCCGGGACGAGGTGGCCCTAGCAGACGGCCAGTTGCCCCGTACGTTAGCTGCGTTGCGTGATTTGTTGGAAGTGGAGATTTTGCGTGGAAATCAAGCCGCGCCCGCTGAGGACGAGATGCGCTGGAAGCTGGCTCATACGTGGATGGCGGGGAATTTATCCATTCACGCCCCGGTCCCTGCGCTTTGCGATTACCTCCGCATGTCGCCCAGCACGCTGCATCGATTTTTTCGAACACACACTGGCTTATCACCGGGCGCGTATTTTCGGCGCGTGAAATCGGAAGAAGCGCGGCGACTCATTCGGGATGAGGGATGGCAGGTAAAAGCGGTCGCCCATCATCTTGGATACCGCCACTCGAATGATCTGAGTCGTGCGATGGCAGGTAGTCATCAGATGAAACTTACCAATCTAAAACGTTAGGAAAGCCGATCCCGGAAATCCGCATAACTGAACTCGCGCAGGATTTCCAGTTTCCCATCCTCATGCTGGAGTGCAATGGCGGGATGTTTGACACCGTTGAAAATGGTTGTTTTCACCATGGTGTAGTGAGCCATGTCATCGAAAATCAACGTGTCGCCCACCATGAGTTCGCGGTGAAATGCGAAATCTCCGACGACATCGCCCGCCAGGCAGGTTGGTCCGCCGAGGCGATAGATCCACTCGCCGGATTCGTTAGCGAGGTGGTAGTTTTCCCTTTGGAAAACGACGGCAGGCTTGCCATCCGATGGCGCGGTATCGACTAAGAAAACATCGGGGCGGTAAGGCATTTCAATGACATCCGGCATGTGTGCGGTAGCGGAAATACTTAGGATGGCGAGGCGATGCCCAGCGGAATCAAACACGTCCATCACCGTCGCCCGCAGGACTCCAGTGTGGATGGCGACAGCCTCACCCGGCTCTAACCAAACATCGACGCCATATTTCTCCCGCGTTTCTCTAACGAGCCGAACCAACCGCTCGCGATCATAAAATGGCTTCGTGATCCAATGCCCGCCGCCCATGTTCAGATACGTGAATTGCGGGGAACGGAGCAGGTGGCCGAATTTCTCATCCACGGCGGCAAGAGTCTTTTCCAGATCGTCCGAATTCTGCTCACAGAGGGTGTGAAAATGGAGGCCGGACAATCCAGTTAGATCAACTCCCGCGAGTTGTTCCGCTGTGATGCCGAGCCGCGATCCCGGCACGCAGGGATCATAAATCGGCGTTTCCCCGGTCGAGCATTCCGGGTTCACCCGCAGGCCGCAGAGCAATTCGCCACTTTTGAAACGGGGATGCGCCACCACCATTTCGCGGAAGCGGAACCACTGTGACAGCGAGTTGAAATCCAAGTGATTCGTGAACTCGCAAAGCTCAGTCACGTCTGCTTCATCGTAAGCGGGCGAATAAGTGACGACATGCTTTTTAAAATAATCCCGTGCTAACTGCGCTTCCCACAGGCCCGAGGCACAGCAGCCATCCAGATCATCTCGCAAATACGGGAAGGCCTTCCAACAGGAAAATCCCTTGAGCGCGAGCACGAGATGGCAATCCGCCGCCTCCTTCACTTCGCGTAAAATGGCGGTGTTTCTCCTCAGTGCGGCGATAGAAATAACAAACATGGCGTCTGCCGGAACTGAGAAGCGAAAGGGCAGGCGAATCCAGAAATGATTTCAAATTTACCAGGATTGTTTCCGCGATGGGAAAATGTTTGCATCGCGCCCAGCCCATGCAAGCACCCACCGCCCGCCAGCCTTGGTATCGCGTCCTCTACATTCAGGTGCTCATCGCTGTGGCGCTCGGCATCGTCATCGGTTCTGGCTGGCCGGAGTTTGGTAAATCGCTGAAACCGCTGGGAGATGGCTTCGTGAAATTGGTGAAAATGATGATCGCCCCGATCATATTCTGCACCGTCGTCCATGGGATTGCCTCAATGGGCGACCTTAAAAAACTCGGTCGCGTGGGAGCAAAAACGCTGCTTTATTTTGAAATCGTCTCCACCCTCGCGCTGATCATCGGGCTGTTAGTGGTGAATATCATGAAGCCCGGTGTCGGCTTCACCCCGGCGGGCGAAACCTTCCACGCCACGGCCAGCGCTATAAATGCCAGCCACGACTTTGTCGAGAAAGCTCATGCCCTCAGCACGACCGAATTCCTACTCAAAATCATTCCCGACACCTTTTTCGGCGCATTCGTCTCCGGCGATTTATTGCAAGTCCTCTTCATCGCCGTTCTAACTGCCTTCGCCATCGCGGCTCTAGGTGAGCGCGGAAAACCCGCGCTGCAAGTGATCGAATATGGCTCACAAGTTTTCTTCAGTCTCATGCACCTTCTGGTGAAAGCCGCGCCCATCGGAGCCTTTGGGGCGATGGGCTTCACGGTGGGCAGCTATGGTCTCGCAGCACTGGGGAAATTGGTCTTGCTCATGACGGGATTTTATCTAACGGCAGGATTGTTCGTTGTTGTTATACTCGGCGGGATCGCATGGGTATCAGGATTTTCGATTTTCCGTTTTCTTGCCTACATCAAGGACGAGTTGCTTCTGGTATTGGGCACCAGTTCATCGGAAACCGCATTGCCGGGCCTGATTGAAAAAATGCAGCGACTCGGTTGCTCCCGCTCGACAGTTGGCCTCGTGGTGCCGACCGGGTATAGCTTCAATCTCGATGGCACTAACATCTACATGGCCATGGGTGCCGTCTTCCTCGCCCAAGCGACCAACACCCCACTCGATTTGAAACATCAAATCAGCCTGCTGCTCGTTGCAATGATTACCTCCAAAGGGGCCAGTGGCGTCACCGGTGCTGGCTTCGTCACTCTAGCAGCCACCTTGCAAGCCGTGCCAGGCATCCCCATCGAAGCCCTCGCCCTGCTTGTCGGGATTGATCGTTTCATGAGCGAGTGCCGCGCGATCACCAATTTCATCGGCAATGGCGTTGCGACGGTGGTGATCAGCCGCTTGGAAAATGAAATAAGTGTGGAGACGTTGAATGAAAATCTCCGCATTTCGTAAAGATCGTCACTGCGTTGCTTGGCTGGTGCACGCTGCAGGTTTCGAACCTGCGACCCCATCCGTGTGAAGGATGTGCTCTACCACTGAGCTAAGCATGCTTTCCAATTCCACGGCCGCAAACTTTGTGGCCGGGCGGCAGAATGAAGGCTCGCGGCGGGACTTGGCAAGCAATTCAGTGGTTCCTGACCGATTTTAAAATTCCAGCTTCGCCCGGCAGTCGGGCAGGGAGTAGTCTGCCGCGAAGCAAGACCCGTGGCCCTAATTCCGAAAGAAAGTATTGAGAAAGTCCTCGAAGCGACGGACATCGTCGATTTGATCGGGTCCTACATTCAGTTGAAAAAGGCAGGTTCGCAGTTCAAAGCACTCTGCCCCTTTCATACGGAAAAGTCGCCCTCCTTCACGATCACGCCTTCCCGTCAGTATTACCATTGCTTCGGCTGCCAGAAGGGTGGCAATGCAATTTCCTTCGTTTGTGACTACGAAAACCTGCCGTTCACCGATGCGGTTAGAAAACTCGCGTCGCGGGCTGGAATTCATATCATTGAGGAAGCATCTGACCCGAATGCGGACAAATCCCGCAAGACTCGTGGCAAGCTGCTAGACATTCACCGCGAAGCGACCGCGTTTTTTCATGAACTGCTGATGAAGGATCCGGCGGCGGCTCACGCCAGGGATTACATGAAATCTCGGGGATTCGGCAGTGAAATGGCGGCAGGTTGGTCGATTGGGTGGATGCCGGAGAATCCGAAAGTTTTCCTAAATTGGGCGAAATCGCGGAAATTTTCCGGTCGCGAATTGGCAGATTCCGGCCTTGCCAAACAGAAGGAGGATAACAACCCGAAAGCGGGGTTATTCGTACGTTTTCAAGATCGCCTGATGTTTCCCATCAGAAATGAAATCGGCGATGTGATCGCCTTCAGCGGGCGGCAACTGCGCGAAAACAAGAACAGTGGGAAATACATCAACTCACCCGAGACGGCGATTTTTAAAAAGTCCCGCGTGTTTTTCGGCTTGGACCGGGCGAAGAAGCCGATCCTCAAAGAAAAAACAGCACTCCTATGTGAGGGCCAGATTGATGCAATTTGCTGCCACGAACTGGGAATCGAACACGCCATAGCGACCTGTGGCACTGCTTGCACACGGGAACATGCCAAATTGCTCAAACGATATACCAACAACGTGCTCATCTGTTATGATGCGGACACTGCTGGTCTAGCAGCAGCAGAAAAGGCCTATCGCGAACTGGTGCCGGAAGGGCTGGCAGTGAGAGTGGTAGAAATGCCGGCGGGGGATGATCCAGATACTTTCCTCAAGGCTCACGGCGAGGATGCTTTCAGAAAATTGCTCGCTAACGCCAAGGAGTTTTTTCATTTCAAACTCGAACGGGCCAAGGCAAACGGCATCTTGGATTCACCTGGCGAGCGTGCCGCCGCCTTGAACGATTGCGCGGGGCTGTTAGCACTGATTGCGGATTTCGCCGTGCAGGATAATCAGCTCAACGTCGTCGCCGTTCACCTCCAGACCTCCACCCAATCGCTACGCGAAGCCATCGCCCGCGCCAAGTCGCAGCCGAAGCGGGCTTACGCCGAGGCACCGGGAGAAATCGTGCTCGCTGCCGAACCCACCAGGCTTCATCGAATCGTCGCGTTTCTCTGTCATCTCGCGCTTTCCTCCGGCCCTGCCCAGCGCTTGCTGGGCGAGCAATTTGAAACGCTTCACGAGGCGAACCGTTGGCTTGAGGGAATTCCATTGCTGGAAGCGATTCTAGCAGCAGCGCCGGAGCCGTCCTCCCACGCGGCGGTGAACGCATTCATCGGCGGTCTATCAGAATCGGATCGGCTCGCACTCGCGCGGGAAACAGCGAACCCGATAGAATTTTCGTTAGATGGAATGCAATCCGCCGAGCAAGCGTTGGCCTTGCTTTCCGGTACGGTCCTGCAACGACGCGATGCGGCGGTGAAGGCGGAACTCAAGCAACCCGGCTTGAGTGCGGAGCGGGTAGTGGAACTGCTTCATGAGGCCAAGGAAATCAGCAGCCTCCTGCGAGGAATCGGGCAGCGTTCGGAATTCGATGACGAACTTCCGGCCTCAACCTGGAAGCCGAAAACCCCGACTTGGAAAAAATGGCAGGATCGAGGGAAAAACCCGTAGCCTTTTGCTCAAAACCGCAGGTTATGGCCGATTCTGGGACTACCTGGCCGGATACGGGAGTCTTAATTGCTTCCAAAACTTTAATTTCCAGTGCATCTTACATCCAACGAAAGGCGACAGCGCACGTAAGTGAACTGAAAACCTTTCCAACATATCCTGTTCCGGGCAACACCGCTTACGGCCAGATCGAACTCCGGGGGGAAGACGATCATAAGCCAAGCAAAGCCAACCGGAATCCTTGGGGGGAAAAATGTGCAATCTCGGGCGCGGATCGGAAACGATCCGCGCTCGCTTTTTTTGGTCCAAACACAGAACAGTGCGGCAACCTATCATAATCACATCACCCCCAATAAAAATCCCGCCAACGGAGAAACCGTTGGCGGGAATAAATCAGGTGAGCGCCTAAACCTTAATATTTCTGAGTGCGGCTGTGTGACCAGCCACCGTCGAAACCAAGTTCAGGTGGGAATTCGGAAAGTCCGTCACTGACGTTCATTTCGATCCGGTTGTCTTCACCGCAACGCTCGTAAGGGGGCTTGAAGGTGCCGCGATAGCTCGGGCAGTTGAAAGTAAACAGCTCATAGAACCCATAACCGAGACGGCGCAGCGCACGGCTGGTTCCGTCGGCAACGCCGTAACCGAGTGCCTTGCGACCGTATTGATCATTCTTCCGGCACATTTGCTCCGGAATTTCGATAAATCCGTAAAGGATGTTGTCAACGGCCCGTCCCAACTTGCGTGAGGACGTGTAGGTGGAACCTGGAGATGCTTGGATGTCGGCGACAGCTAGACCGCTCAGGGCGGCAAAGGTGGTAGCGATGACGAAGAGTTTTTTCATGCTGCGGGGAATGTAGGTAATCGGGATCGGGGTTGGCAACGGATTTTTCGTAAATAGACCGTATTTTTTACAGTTCGAAACTGAGAACCCTGAGTATCCCAGGGGTGGACCTCAGTTTTTCAAGGAGTTCCATAGGTGGCTCGGTATCCACCTCAATCACCGTGACGGCTTGTTTGCGGTCGCTATTACGGCTCAAGGCCATATTTGCGATGTTTACGGAGGCGTCACCGAGCGAAGTTCCAAGCGTACCGACGATTCCGGGGCGATCATCATTTTCCACGAAAAGGAACTTGCCGCTAGGATTCGTTTCCACGTTATGTCCGGCGATGTGGACGATTCGCGCGGATTTACCGAAAAACGTTCCGGCCACGGTGCAAACTTCGTCGCCCTTGATCGCGGAAACTTCGATGAGCTCCGTGCAATTCGTCGCCAATGCGACGGTCGATGCGGTGACTCGGATGCCATGCGCCTTGGCGATAGCTGGAGCATTTACGAGATTCACCTGAGCTTCATGATGAGCTGCTGATAGATAGCCGGTCAGCACCTTGCGGGTGATCAGTTCCGTATCGAGTTCCGAAACCGGACCGAGGTAGGATACCCGGATGCCGTCGCATTGGGCAGGTGCGATTTTCGAAAGCAGCTTACCCAGCGAGTCCGCGAGATCCAGATAGGGGCCAACGCTTTCGAGGGTGCGGCTGTCAAGATTCGGCATGTTCACAGCATTTACGATTTCCCCGGTGGTGAGGAAATTTTTCACCTGGTGGGCGACTTCGATGCCGACATTTTCTTGGGCTTCTGCTGTGGATGCGCCGAGGTGAGGTGTGAAAACACACTTTTTCGCCGAGAACAGCGGAAAATCGGCGGGAGGTGGCTCGACTTCGTAAACATCGAGCGCGATTCCAGCGAGATGGCCCGCATCCATTGCTGCCTTGGCGGCGGCCTCATCCACCAAGCCACCACGGGCACAGTTGACGATAAGCGCACCGGGATTCATCAGGGCGATGCGCTCGGCATTGAGAATGTGCTGAGTCTCCGGCGTAAGGGGGATGTGAAGCGTGACCACGTCGGCCCCGGTAAGGGCAAGGGCCGCGCTTTCTGCCAACTCCACCTTGAGCGATTGGGCGCGAGCGGCGGTTAGAAACGGATCGTAAGCGACAACTGTCATGCCGAATGCCTGCGCCCGTTTCGCGAACTCCGTGCCGATCCGGCCCATGCCCAGAATGGCGAGGCGCTTACCGAACATTTCCACGCCTTGCAGGGTTTTTCGATCCCACCGACCGGCGATCATCGAGCAATGTGCCTGACCGATATTTCGAGCCAATGAGAGCATCAGCGCGAACGCGTGCTCGGCGGTGGAAATCGTGTTGCCGCTGGGTGTGTTCATCACCACGACGCCATGCTCGGTCGCTGCGCCTAAATTAATATTATCCACCCCCACACCGGCCCGGCCGATGGCCTTCAGATTCTTCGCTGCCGCAAAGACCTCCGGCGTCACCTTCGTTTCAGAACGCACCACCAGGCCATGATAGCCGCCGATGATTTTGAGAAGCTCGTCGGGTTTCAGCCCGGTATTCACATCCACGGAAATTTCAGGGACCGAGCGAAGAGCGTCCACGCCTTTTTCCGAAATGGGATCGGAAACCAACACACGAAAGTTAGCCATAGGCGCGGGAATTAACCCAGCCCCCGCAGGCTGGCAAGGGTTTGCGGGAGAAAAAATTGACTCCCGTTCCTGTCACTTGATTTCCATCCCACTCTTGGGCCAGACCCAGCGTGCGACTTTGCCGCCCTTGATCATCGCCTTCGCTTGAATCGTCTTCACCCCGAAAATCGTCTCTGCCTTGTAAGAGGCCAGACCCGTCTGATAGGTCTCGCCATCGCTGGTTTCGTCCGCGTCCGCTTTCCATTCGAGGACTTGGGCAAAGGTAAATTCTTTGATCTGCGCCGCCTTGATGCTGTCCTGCATCGCCTTCACGACATCCGCCGGGCCGGCATTTGCGGCAGGAGCAGCTTCTGCTGCGGGTGGGGGAGTTGGAGTAGGTGCTGGCGTCGGCTCCGGGGGAGGAGCAGGAGCCGGAACTGGAGCAGGCTCAGGAATGGGTGCCGGTTCCGGCACTTTCGGCGGCTCAATCATCTTTACAGGCTCTTCAGAATCCCCGGTCGGTGGAGTCACTGCGGCTACCGGTGGAATCGCAGGCGAAGTCCCCACCGGAGGATTCGCAGCGATTTGTTGGAAAAGGTCCGTTTCGTTGAGTGGCACCATCCCCACGAACGGTCCTTCACCCGGGCTGACCACCGCATTTCCCGCCTCGATTCGTAACAGCTTCGCCTTGTTGCCTGCCTGTAGAATCATCGTCACTCCCGATGTCGGGTCGGACACCTTCACGTCTGTATTCAATAGGATGCGCTGCGGCAGTTGTTCCGGAGTGAGGCTCGACGGGTCGATGATTGGCCCGCCGCCTGGCAGTTGGAGCAAGACCTTCGTGTCCCGTGCCACTTCCACTTTACCGGGCGCCTTCCCAGTGAGTTCAAACCGCAGGTGCGGCTCCGCCAGATAGCCCAAAACGCCAGCCGTCGCCATGCCAAGGAGATTGTAAAACAATTTCATAAGTTGCACTGATACGTAGCCATGGGCGGATTCCTTGAAAAGAAATTTCAGAAATCACCTTCAACGTCCTCCCATGGACTCCAAGTGCTCCAGCGCCTTCGCGAAACTAGCGTTCTCCAGATAATGCCGCAGCCGCCCGTCCACCTCCGTTCGATGCGCCGCTGTCCATGCAGAAATTTTCTCTGAGACCTCTTTCAGCGCGTCTAGATGCCCCGCCGCATCACTGTCCCGCCACGCGTGGTCGGCGATGATGGCCACGCGCCGGTGGAGGAGATGAGTCAATTCGGAGTTCATGGCAGCCGCCGGAAATGAATCACATTTCCCCACCGTCCGCGCGAAATAATTTCGCGTGAGCGGCTATTTCCACCTTGCTCCTACCCGCCGAGGGTAGTGCCCGGTTCGTTCCCTTTGGATCGTCCTAGGTGAATCCTCGCTCCAGGAATTCCTGTCATCGGCGTCATTGCCTTGGGTGAGCGAGGGGGCATCCGGGCCGCAGCTAAGGATGCCGAACCCCTGGGGATAGCTATCTCCGATTACGACTCGATACTCGTTGCCCCATGGATCAACCGGCACGGTCACCATTACTTTCGTCCAAGGAATTTCATTCGCGAGTCCTGTCGGACGCTGGGCAAGCGCGTGCAGCCCGTCTTCCGGCGTCGGCAATGCGCCGTTCATTTTCGCAGAGATCATCACGGCTGATTTGATTCCGACGATGTCCGCCAGAAAGGAAGTCGTCGTGAGTGCCACCATCTCGACAGGCTCTCAAGCCAAGCAGGGCCAGCAAAATGTGGGATCTGGCACGCATCTTTTGAAACGAACTTTTCTGCAATGGCACCGCTGGAGTGAAGGTGGAGTCCGGAAGAATCATTGCCGTGTCGGGACGGTTGGCGGCGGCATCCAGTGCCAGACTCAGTTCCCTTGATGTCTGGAAACCCGCCCTGATCAGAATATGTCCTGAAATCACTCCGTTTTATCCAAGGTGCTTGCCTCGTCGGCGAGGTAGGCAGGGAAGCAGGGCCAGCGGCTCATGCGGTGGCGAGTTTCGAGGTGTTGAATTTCCACGACACTAACAGCGCCGCCAGCAGCAGAAGAATCCACACGCGCCAGAGCGGATCGGGCTTGGTGTGGCGCTCGATGCTGGAGGAATTGGCGGCGGCGGTGGGTTCGGATTTTCCGCACGCGGAGAAATCTGCCTCGCGGGTATCGGCGAAGAAGACGGCGGCGTCGAGAAGCGCTGTTTCGTTCTGGCGGATGGTTAGAAAGCAGGGAGTGGCCGGGGCTTGGGTGGTGGAGGCGGGCGAGGGGAGGGGCTTACCTGCTAGATCGGTGGCGGAAATTTGAAGAGGGAGATTCGGAGCGGAGGTGATTTTGATCGGTTGGCCGGTTTCCAGATTGACGGAGGCAGGGGCGACCTTGGCCTCGCGGATGGACTCGGCGAAGCGGTGGAGCAGGACGATGAAGGCGGGTTGGTTAGAGGCGTTGGAAAGGCGGAGATCGAAGTTAAAGCAGAGTTGGCGGGTGGCGGGTTGCTTTTCAGTCGCGGGCATTTCTCTGAGGAAAATGAGCGGACGTTTGTCCTGCCACAGAATGATCGTGTCGCTGGGGAGGCGATTCAGTTCGATGGTTTCTCTGACGAGCAGGGATTGCCAATTCAGATTGTCTAACAATGGGTGTGGCTCCGCGACAATTCCGCCCTTGAGGTAGGCTCCTGTGTGGGTGCTGTCTTCCACGAAGATGATGGAGTTTCCGGGCGGGAGCACGGGATCGAGGGGATCGTAGGAGGTGATCGAGAGATCGGCGGAGGCGGCGTCATTGGTGGGGATTGCGGCATCGAGAGCGCGCAGGAGTTTCGTGGTGAGATCGGCGAAAGAGGGCGAGGTGGCGGTGAAAAGCGCGAGGGATTTCGGCATGGGAACGACTAACGGAAGGGTGTCGTCCAATGGAAAGCGATCCGGTGAGAGAACGAGGCGGACGTTTTTCGCGTCAGTGGGGAAGGCAGCTTGGAGGGTGACAAGGGCACCGGCATCCAGGTGAAGTGGACGTGGCTCGGTCCCGCCGTTAGAGGTTTGGATCGACCAAGTGCGATCAACTGCGGTTTTGCTATAATTTCTAACCAGCGCTCTCCAGACGAGGGTGCCCTCCTCGGTTGCAAAGGTCACTCCGGTGAAGCCCACGTTTTCCACGGGATCGCCGACTGCGATCAGTTTGGCCTCGAATGGCAGTGATGCCGCAGGGGTGTCGGTTAGGTAAATGACGGTGCCCTCGCGGGATACCAGCGAACGCGCGAGACGCAGGGCCTGAGTGGGATCGGTGAGGCCATCGAGCGGTTGCCATTTTTCCAATACGGCTTTGAGTTCTTTGACGGAAGAGCCGGCGTAGAGTCGTGGTTTGCTCGGCAAAGATTCGATCATGGTGAGTTCGACGGTGGAGGCCGGCCCTTGAAAACCCGGAAGCTCGGCGGCGAGGCGGGTAATCGCTTCATTTTTGAAAACCCCCATCGAAGCCGAGGAATCGAGCACGATGGCGATCCGTTGGACGCTGCCGGACTTCTGGAAACGGGGCTCTGCTAGAAACCACGCAAGCAGCAGCACGGCTAACAATTGCATCCAAAGTGGAATGGACGGGATGACCCGCTCTAACCGACGTCCGCTGGCGGCATCCCGCTGGGTGCGTTCTAGCAGGAACAACGTGGAGACGGGGAGCTCGATGGCTTTTCGCTGGAGAAAATGAATCGCCAGCACGGCGGGGATGCCGAGCAGGGCGAGAAGGCCGAGGGGATTTGCGAGGGTGAGCACGAAGAGAATTGAAGATGATTCAACCGCAGAATGGAAGATGGACAATGCGATAATTTTTCACTCTCGGGCCAATTACTTATTAGCATTTAATCGCTAACCGAAAAACTCCATTTGCTCCTCTTCCTTCGGGTCTTCAAAGCGGACGCCCACGCCTAGCAGGCGGACGGCGCGGTGGTTGCCGCGTTTCCAAGCCTCGGTGAGGAGTTGTTGAAAGATGGCTGAATCGACAAGGTGGCCGGCGCGCTCGGCGGTGGTGCGGTGGAAATCAGCGAATTTCATTTTCACGACGAGCGAACGGATGACGCGATCCGCGTGGGACTTGGCGAGGTCTTCTCGCAGACCTTCGATCATTCCTTGCAGCGGCGGGACGAGGGCCGGGAGGACTTGGATGTTCTCGGAAAACGTCGTTTCGCTGCTGACGGATTTGCGGGTGCGGTCGGGAGTGACGAGGCGGTCGTCGATGCCGCGGCAGAGGTGCCAGAGTTCGATGCCCCATTTTCCAAAGCGTTGGGAGAGCTCGATTTGGTCGAAAGCTTGGAGGTCGGCGCAGGTTTCGATGCCGATGGCGGTGAGCTTTTCGCGCATTTTCTTGCCGACCCCCCAGATGCGGCCGACGGGCAGGGCGCGGATGAAGGCGGGAGTTTCCTCATCGGTGATTTGCTTCTGGCCGTTAGGCTTGTGCCAGTCGGAGGCGATCTTGGCGATGAGCTTGTTGGCTGCAATCCCGGCGGAGGCGGTGAGGCCAGTTTCCTCGAAAATCTGGGCGCGGATCTCTCGAGCGATGGCGGCTCCGCTGCTCTGAAGGTGGGAGACATCGAGATACGCTTCATCAAGTGAGAGCGGCTCGATGAGATCGGTGAAGCGACCGAAGATGGCGCGAATCTGGGA
>JANYFB010000213.1 GCA_025362955.1 Akkermansiaceae bacterium | reverse complement strand
GTGCCGCCTTGGACCAATTGGAGCAGGAGATCGGAGAGGATTGGCTCGCGAAAGCTGCGGGCGCCATGGCCACCTCCACCGTGGAAGATCACGCCGCGTGGCCAGAGCCGCCGCCTGAGGACTGACAAACCATTTTTCCAGCATTGAACAACAACCGCCACAACCCTATGAGCATCGCCACCTACAAGGTCGAGAACCTGTTCAGCCGCGCGAAAGCATTGGAGCGGGGATGACTCCGCGAAGACAGCCGCAGTGCTGGCGGATGTGGCCGCCTAGCAGAACCTCATCGGCCAACCGGTTTACAGCGATCCGGACAAGGGGCGGATGTCGGAGCTTCTGGGAAAAAACACAAGGCGCTCGGGGAGAGCGGGCCTAGTGAATGATCAGAGCATGACAACTCTTTGGGGAAATGTGGCGACAGGAATGTCGCCACTCCTTATCGCTCTAGCAGAATATCAGTTCCTAACACGACGAGATCGACGCTGCCTTTGAGCGTCTGGTCGATGAATGGCGTGTTCTGGGATTTCGATTTCATGAAATCCTGGGTGAAGGTGGTTTCCGCTTGGGTGTCGAAGAGGATGAGATCGGCGGGTTGGCCTTCCTCGATAGAAACGGCGGGCAGGCCCATCAGGCGGCGGGGCTCGGCGCTGTAGCGTTTCACGATGAGGTCCCAACCGAATTTCCCCGTGGCGATGAAGTGGTGATAGAGTGAGACCAGCGCGGTATCCATGCCGGTGATACCGTTAGGCGCGCTGATGAAATCCTGGGATTTCTCGAAGGGTGTGTGCGGCGCGTGGTCGGTGGCGATGAGGTCGAAGACGCCTTCGATAAGGCCTTGGAGCAGGCCTTCGTTGTCCGCCTTCGTGCGCAGTGGCGGATTCATTTTATAGTTCGTATCGAAATCACCGATGTGTTCGTCGGTAAATAACAGGTGGTGGGGCGAAACCTCGGCGGTGACCCTCACATCCCCGCGCGATTTCCACCAACGGATGGTTTCCATGCCGAGCTTGCTGGAGACGTGCTGGATGTGAATGTGCGCCCCGGCGGCGTGGGCGAGGCGAATATCGCGGTCGATGATGATTTCCTCGGCACACGCGGGCGAGCCCTTGATCCCTAACCGATAGCTAACGACTCCTTCGTTAAGCGCGCGCGGACCGGCCAGCTCGGGGACTTCGCAATGGCTGGCGAAGAACATGCCGAACTCGGTGGCGTATTGCATGGCACGCAGCAGAACGGCGGGATCGCCGGTGGTGTCGCCATCGTCGGTGAGCATTTTCACGCCGAGCGCGCGCATCCCGTCGATGCCTGCGAGTTCCTTACCGTGGCGGTCCTTGGTCACGCAGCCAGAGGTGTAAACGGGGATGCGAGCGGTGCGTTTGGCGATGTCCAGGACGTTAGCAACGACGGTGGCGGAGTCAATTGCCGGGCGGGTGTTAGGCATCATGACGACGCCGGTGATGCCACCGTTGATCGCTGCCTCGGTGCCGCTGGCGATGGTTTCCTTCGCCTCGAAGCCAGGCTCGCGGAAATGGACGTGGGCGTCAAACATGCCGGGGGCAAGGATGCGGTTGCGGGCGTCGATGACGCGGCAGTTATCGGGAGCAGATAGATTGCGGCCAATCTGTTGGATTTTCCCATCGGAAATGAGGACATCGCCTTCGGTGAGGGCGGGCGAGTTCTCGGAGGCGATGCGGGCGTTCGTGATGAGGAGGGTCATGGGAGAAGAGGATGACGAAGAGTGAGTGGCACGGCGCTCTATTCGGGCGATTCTGGGAAGTTCTGGATTCGATTCAACCACGAACCGGGATGGCGGCGCTGATGAAAAACCGAAGTGACAAGAATATGAGATTGTGCGGAATCCCATTGATAAAATATCGAATAAGGAAAGCGATCCACCCGGATTTCCCTGAAAATTCTGTCAGTGAACCGGTACCTTTCAGGGTCCGCCGAAATCCGGTCGAAGGATTTTTCAACTTCCTGTGAAAAAAACTCCGCGTCCAAGCGTTCCAACTGTCGTTCATACCACACAATGGCAGCGAGGTATTTACTCTCTGCCTGCGGATGCAATTCGAAGGTCATGCC
>JANYFB010000202.1 GCA_025362955.1 Akkermansiaceae bacterium | reverse complement strand
TGATCTTCCTGAATAGCTCGGAAATGCGCGCAGTCCACTTTGATCCGCTCCGCTTCGGGAAAATGCCGACGGACGATGCGGTTGACGAGGTACTGCAGGTCGTCGAGGCGGTCTCCTTCCTTGCCGATGATCGCTTCGCTTTCGCCCGAGTGGATTTGCAGGCACGGACCATCATGGGTTTCCTGAAGCTCGATCGTTGCCGTGAACCCGAGGTGCCCCAGCATGGTATCGAGAATCTTGCTCGCTGATTCCACCGTTGTCATGGGAGGAGTCTAATCACATCCCGCGCCGGGTCAATCAACTCAGGCTTGTTTGTCGCCGAAATGCCGGGCGATTTCCCCGCCGAAATCCGCTAACCGTTGTTTTTCCGCCTCGCTGAACTCATACGGCGCGAATTTCCCGATCCCCAAGGTGCCGATGACTTTTCCCGATGTGATGGAAAAAATCGGCACGGCAAGTGAGCCAGAGACGCCGGTTTTCCGAGCATCGACCTTGGCCACCCCCCCGAGATCTTCTTGGAGATTGCAGAGTTCCACCGGTTTCTTGCGTTCGGCGGCGACCCCGGCGATGCCCTTGCCAAAGGGAATGAGCGAAATTTTTTCCAACAGAAAATCCGGCACGCCGATCTGGCAGACGAGAGCGAGCGAATTTCCCTCTTCGGTGGCCCGGTGCAGGGTTCCGGTCTGGCAGCCGAAATTTTCGAGAATTGAGGCCAGCATCGTCTTGAAATCTTCGGGTTTTGTCATGGCTGGCGGAACATGGCAGAAGTCAGGTGGTCCGTCACCCCCGGAATGGGAGTGAGGAGGATTTGGAGGGTTGCACTACGGGCCACCCGTGACTTGCCGCTCGGTCAGCGCCGGAAATCCGAGGGCCTCCAGCCGATCCATTTGTAAAAGGTGTTTGAAAACGTGAATGCGCTTTCAAATCCGACCGCCCGCGCGACGACCTCCACCTTGTCATCGGTGATCGACAACAAGTGCCGGGCGCGTTGTAGCCTCAAATACGTTAGATGTTGCATCGGACTGCGGCCTAGTTCTTTGCGGCAGAGCCGCCGTAGATGTTCCCCGCTTAGGCAGGCGATGGCGGCGAGTTCGTCCAACGTCCATGCGCGGGCAAGGTCGAATTCCACGCGTTGCCAAACGCGCCAGAGCCGATCGTCCGATGAATGGGGCTCGGCCAACCGCAAAACGTAATGATGGAGCAACTCGCTCCAGTGATGCAGCGCGGAGGCTCCGTTTTCAGATCGGCATTCCGCGTAAAGTCCCTCGATTGCAGCCTTGAGCGGTGCGGTATCGTAAGTGCAGGTCACCGGAGAAATCGCGGATAAAATCGGTCGCGTCTCCCGCTCCTCCCGGTAGCGAACCCAGGCAAAGTTCCAGGATTTCCCCGGCAGGCACTTGAGCGCGTTCATGACGAAGGGCGGTAACAGACACGCTTGACCCGCCCGGATTCGTTTCCACTGACCGTCGGCGAGGATCACTCCTTCCCCTTCCAGACAAGCCAGCATGAAGGTTCCACTCTGGTTAGTTCGCACGATTTCAAATGGCGCGACCGCCTGCATGATGCCGCAGTGCGAAATGTGATGCTGGGATAGCAACGGGCAGACCGGCCCGTCTTGCATCCAGCCCCGCAGATCCGTGACGTCGGCGCGCACGACCTGATAGCGGGTGGATTTGCCGAGGATTTCGGTGTCCTTCATGGAATCGGCAGATTCTTTCATGGTGTCAGAAGCGCCGCTAAGTTGGCAAGGGATGTGGAAATGGGATAGTTGAAAGTGGACGGGCCAGACGCTTTCCCGCTCGACGCCATCCATTTCCACGCCAAAACCAAGCCATGCCGAACCCATGGACAGGAAAAGGAAACCCCTACACCCGCACCGAAGTCATCGAGCGTTTCAACGACACGCTTTCAAAAGGCCAAGCGATTATTGCCGCAGGTGCAGGCTCGGGAATCAGCGCGAAATTCATCGAAAAGGGCGGCGCGGATCTGATCATCATTTATAACTCCGGTCGCTTCCGCATGATGGGCCACGGCTCGACCGCCGGCTTGATGGCCTATGGCGATGCCAATGCGATCGCCATGGAAATCGGTGAATACGAGGTGCTACCCATCGTCGAGGAAATCCCGGTCATCTGCGGCGTACACGCCACCGACCCGCGCCGCCGGATGTGGCATTGGCTCGGCAAGGTGAAGGACATGGGCTTCGCCGGCGTGAACAATTTTCCTACCCACACCATCGTGGACGGCCATTTTCGCAACGTGCTTGAGGAGACCGGCATGAGCGTCAAGAAAGAGTTCGAAATGATCGCCCTCGCCCGCAAGATGGACCTGTTTTCCATCGTCTATGTCGGCACCCCGGAGGAAGCTGTGGAAATGGCGAAATCCGGCGCGGATGCGATCATCGCCCATGTCGGTACCACCGTCGGTGGCTCGATCGGCGTGACCAACGCGGTGGTGAGTTGGGAGGAAACGATCAAGCGCACCCAAGACATCATCGACGCCGCGAAGACGGTCCGTGACGACATTTTCTACCTCTGTCACGGTGGCCCGATCAATACCCCAGAAGACGCGGACCGCGTGATCCAGGCCACCGATTGCGTCGGCTTCGTCGGTGCTTCCAGCCTCGAACGCATGGGCGTGGAAGAGTCGCTCACCCACATCACTCGCCAGTTCAAATCCATTTCCGTCAAACGGAAAAACTAACACCATGGCCACCATCGCCGTTCTCGGAACATTCGACACAAAGGGGGAGGAACATGCTTTCGTCGCCGGGCTCAT
Source organism: Akkermansiaceae bacterium (assembly GCA_025362955.1). Lineage (GTDB taxonomy): Bacteria > Verrucomicrobiota > Verrucomicrobiia > Verrucomicrobiales > Akkermansiaceae > Luteolibacter. The sequence goes on along the minus strand of JANYFB010000202.1, from coordinate 14,713 downwards.
CCGTGCCCGCGGCCATCGGGCTCTGCTCATCGACGTCGGCACCGGCGGCCCGCCAAGCGTGGTTCCCAACTTCACCCGTGAGCAGGTCGCCGCGTTTGCTGGAATCGATCTCGCGGAAATTCTCACGCGCAAGGACCGTGGAGAATGCGTAGTGGCGATGAGTCAGGCCGTGCCTGTTTTCTTGTCGAAGCTAGCAGCCGCCAACGAGATCGACGGCGTCATTTCGCTGGGTGGCGGTGGCGGCACGGCCATCGCCACAGCGGGCATGCGCGCGCTGCCACTGGGTTTTCCCAAGCTGATGGTTTCCACTCTCGCCTCGGGAAATACCGCGCACTATCTGGGCACAAAGGACATCGTCATGATGCCGAGCATCGCTGACATCGCCGGACTGAATAGACTGTCACGCGTCATTTTCTCCCGCGCTGCCGGGGCGATCTGTGGGATGGTGGAAATGGAAATCCAAATCGACGACGCACGGCCGTTAGTCGTCGCCAGCATGTTCGGCAATACCACCGCCTGCGTCACCGAGGCGAAGCGGATCCTAGAGGAGGCAGGATACGAAGTCCTCGTCTTTGCCGCCACCGGGGCGGGAGGAAGGTCGATGGAATCGCTGATCGAAAGCGGACTGGTCGCAGGTGTCCTCGATCTAACCACCACCGAACGGGCGGACGAACTCGTCGGTGGAGTTCTAAGCGCCGGACCCAGGCGGATGGACGCCGCAGGCAAGGCCAAAGTCCCCGCCGTCATCGCACCGGGCTGCCTCGACATGGTGAACTTCGGCGAACGTGAATCGGTCCCGGAAAAATTCGCGGGACGGAATTTCTATATCCACAACTCGCAGGTCACGCTCATGCGGACCACGCCTGAAGAATGTGCCGAACTGGGTCGTATCCTTGCGGACAAGGTCAACCGCTACCCCGCACCCGCCGCGATCCTGATACCGAAAAAAGCGATCAGCGTGATCAGCGCCGCCGGTCAACCGTTCCATGACGCCGCTGCGGATGAAACGCTTTTTCAGGCGCTCCATACCCACGCGCGGGTCCCGGTCGAAGATTTCGACGAGGAAATCAACAGCCCTCCCTTCTCCAGAGCATGCGCGGAAAAGCTGCTCGAACTGATGGAAGCTGCTAGAATCTAACCACCCGATCCCCATGATACGACACTATGGCATGTTCCAATTCCACCCTGAGATCACTCCGGAACAAATCGACGAATGCTTCGCCGAAATGTGCGGCATGATTGGGAAAATCCCCGGCTTGCTCGCCATGGAGCACGGCTCCTACGACAGCCCGGAAGGTCTCAACGACGGCTTCACTCACGGCTTCATCATATCCTTCGACACCGCTGCAAGCCGCGACCTCTATCTGCCCCATCCGGAACATGAGCGGGTGAAGGAAATCGTCGTGCCACGGTTGGCGCGTGTCACGGTGTTCGACTTTGAAAACTAATCTTATGAAATGGTTCCTTGTTTTTTTAACCTTACTTCCTGTGGCGAATGCTGCCCCGGTTCCTCTGTTCGATGGCAAAACCATCGCTGGCTGGGAAATGCCTGCCGGAGAGGAGAAGTGGTGGCAGGCAAAGGATGGAATGATCGTCGGCGGCTCGCTGGAGCAGAAGATCCCCACTAATCTTTTTCTCAGTTCAGCCCGCGAATTCCAGAACTTCGAGCTCACCTTCAAGATCCGGCTCGTCCAAGGACAGGGCTTCATGAATTCCGGCATGCAGGTGCGCAGCGCGCGCGATGCGGGCAAATCTCCGATGTCCGGCTATCAGGTCGATGCGGGCATCGGCTACTGGGGAGATCTTTACGATGAACATCGGAGAGAGAAGAAGCTGACCGGCCCGGTGGACCCCGCCGCACTGGCAAAAGTGGTGAAGGATTGGGAATGGAATGATTACCGGATTGTTTGTGATGGCCGACAGATCCGCTCATGGATCAACGGCCAACCGGCGGTCGATTTCACCGAAACCGACCCGGCGATTCCACTCGATGGCAAGCTAGGCATCCAAGTCCACGCTGGTGGAACGCTGTTAGTTCAACTCAAGGACATCTCCATTACCGAACTTCCCGCGACTCCCGGTGCGCCCTCTTGGAAGGCACCGAAGCCGACCGCTCCGCAACCCAAGGCGGAGGGGTCGTCCGCAAGAACTCCCGAGGAGGAGCGTCAGTCATTCCAACTGGCACCAGGCTTCGTCGCGGAACTCGTGACGTCCGAGGAACAGGGCGTTGGTAAACCGATCACGATGGCATGGGATGCGCGTGGCAGGCTGTGGACGATGACCGCATTGGAATATCCGGTGGATGCAAATGAAAACCGCGCCAACGCCGAGGCGCTCTATGCCCGTGGGGGAAAAGACCAGGTGCTGGTGATCGATCATCCGGAAAAATCCGGGCCGCAGACGGCTCGGGTGTTTGCGCAAGGATTGGCCCTTCCTCTCGGTCTCCTGCCCGATCTTGATGGCAATGGCGCGTTCGTCCACTACGGCTCGCAGATCCGCCACTATCTCGATACCGACAAGGATGGAAAAGCCGACAAATTTGATGTCGTGCTGGAGGGCTTCGGCATCCAGGACTCCCACCTCATGCCGCACCAGTTCGAGAGGGCACCGGGTGGATGGATCTACGTGGCGCAGGGGCTTTTCAATGACTCGACGGTGCATCGTCCAGGTGGACTCCCGTTCGCCGATGGCTCCAAGGAGAAGGCTTTCAAAGCCTGCAAGCTCGCCCGATTTCGTCCGGATGGCAGTGATTTTGAAATCCTCACCGCAGGACCTAACAACATCTGGGGATTTTTCCAAACCCGAGCGGGAGAGACATTTCTCCAAGAGGCTAACGACATGGGAATTCCGGCCGCGGAGTATGAGGCCGGCACCCATTATGTGACCGGTTCAAAGGACAAACTCCGCCCTTACGCACCGCAAATCCCGGCATCCATGCAACCCATCATGGGCGGCACAGGCCTCAGCGGCCTCGCCGTCGCCGAGGACCGCGACAGTGCTTTTGCCAAAGCCTACGGCGGCAGCCACGTGATCTACGTCGCCAACCCGATCACCGGTCGCATTCAGGTCATCACGACCGCGGTGGCGGAGGGGCGGCATCCTGAATATTCCAAGCGCGAAGATTTCCTTGTTTCCCGTGATCCCTGGTTCCGCCCCGTGTCGATCCATTTCGGTCCCGATGGCTTCCTCTACATCGCCGATTGGTATAATAAAATCATTTCCCACAACGAGGTGCCGAGAACCCATCCCGACCGCGACAAGACCCGCGGACGTATCTGGCGGATTCGTCCGGTGGGCGCGCAGACGCCCGCACCGGTCGATCTGACAGCACTTTCCGATGATCAGACGATAGGGATGTTAGGTGGGCCGAACGCCCGCACGGCGGCGATGGCGTGGGCTTGGCTTGGAGAGCGGAAGAATCCTGAAACGTTTGCGAAGCTTGCCCAAATCGCGGTCGGGCCTAACGCGAACATGGCTCGCAGGCTCGATGCGTTTTGGGCACTGGAACTCGGCAAGGCCGTCAATCCTTCCATTCTCAAATCCTTCATCGACGATTCCTCGTCAGCGCTTCGCTACCAGGCGGTTCGTGCGGCAGGAGAACTTCAGATTTCTCCAGCGGAATTCCTGGTTTTGTTAGGAAAAACTCCGGACGATCCGAGTTACCGGGTTCGTGCCGCGCTGGCGAATGCCGTGCGCGGTCATCGGGCACCGTCGCCGGAAATGATGTCGCTCGTCGCCCGGTTGGGACGCGAACCTCTGGATGCTGGGGGGCTGTGGGAAAAGTATGACCGCGAGTTCGAGCGCTACCTTGCCCGCTGGGCCATGGAGACGCATTCCGCTGAGACGGCGAAGCTGCTCGAGTCGGATGTTTCGCTTTCGCAGGAAAACCGCTTGCTGGCGATCCTCGCGTTGGAACCTGGGTCCGCTGCAACCTTGTTAGTCAAGAGCCTGCCTTCACTTACCCGTCCGCTGACCAAGGATGAGCTGACGTTGTTAGGCTCACAAATCGGCCAACCGGAGGTGCTCGCGGCGTTTCAATTGTTGCTCGGTGATGAGGCGCGCCGGAAGCCAGTCCTGCAGAACCTGACCCGTCTCGATGCCAAATCCACGGCGAATCCTGTCCTCGCGGCTGCGGTTTCCACTGCGTGTGAGGCACTGCTTTCGAAATCACCGAATGCCGAGGATCGCGCCTTGGTGTTGAAGTTGGGGCGGTTGTTCCGCCTCGCTTCGCTGGAGCCAGTAATCGCTGCGGAAATCAAGCCGGGTGCCCGTCCGGAGGACCTAATTCAGACGCTTTCCGCCTTGCGTGAAATCGGCTCTAACCGCGTCGAGCTGTTCGCAGGCCTTATGGACAATCCAGATGACACGGTGCGGCGCGAAGCGATCAGTGCGTTGGCGTTTTCCGCAAATATCAAGTGCATCGATCTTCTGGCTGCCCGCTGGGCGAAGCTCCCCGGCGCGTTGCGGACGATTGCAGTCGATGGCTTGACATCGTCGAAGGAAAAAGCTGCGGCATTTGCAAAGGCCGCTGCAGGCGGAGCCTTTACTGGACTCGACGCCGGGGTCTTCGAGAAGCTGATCGCGGTGCTGGGTCGCGAGGATACTTCGCTCGCGAGCTTGATGGCGAAGACGGCGGGCATGTTCCGATCCGTGATGCGCTTGCCCGGCAATGGTGGGAAAGCATCTTCGCTTGATCTAACGGGAGAATTCACCGTCGAGACCTGGGTCAAGTTAGATCCCGGCATCGACCGCAACGACAGTCTGCTCGGCAAGGCTGGCGGAGTGGATTTCAACTTCTTCCAAAGCCGACTGCGCGTTTACGGCGGAAATCCAGCGGGCGATCTCATCACGGCCAATCGCGTGCTGCCCCCTGACGTGTGGGTTCATTGTGCGGTCACGCGGGATAGGGAGGGAAATTTCCGGATCTATTTCGATGGTGAGCTCGATCAGGACAAGTGCCACCCCTATCGAGAACCGCTACAAGGACTGGAAATCGGCATGGCCAATACCGGTCGCTTAAGTGCGGCGCGATACGACGAATTTCGGATCTGGGATGTGGCGCGTTCCGCAGATGAAATCCGTGCGAATTTCAGGACCCGTCTGGATTTGGAGAAACTGGAGCACCTGGTGAAACGGTTCTCGGGAGACTCTCCAGCGGGGCTCGATTCTGAAATGACTCATGATTTCCCGGCAATGTTGACACCCGCCGAAGCCACAGCGGCGGCTGCGAAGTTTGCAAAATTCCGTGCGATGACGGAGAAACCGGGCGATCCAGTCGCCGGGCGTGCCACCTTCCAAGCGACCTGCATGATTTGCCACCAAGTGAAAGGCGAGGGCCAACAAATCGGACCGGACCTCAGCGGCGTCGGAGCTATGGGAATCCAAGCGGTCCTCCGCAACGTCCTCGATCCCAACGCCCAGCTTGAAAGCGGCTACTACCGCCACGATATTTCGCGTACGGACGGATCGCTAGTCAGTGGATTCTTGGTCGAGGAAACCAAGGAGGCGCTTACGATCCGGCCAATCGGCGCCGATCCCAAAGTGATCCAGGTGGCATCCGTGGCCAGCCACGCCGTTTCAAAACGCTCACTGATGCCTGAGGGTCTGATCGAAGGCTTTAGCGAAAAGCAGATTGCCGATCTTTTCAGCTACATCAACACGCTGAAATAAAATCAGTCTGTTAGTTGGTTTTCCTCATGCGCCGATCCCGGAATGCCCGAGAAAATTCCGCTTGGCAATAGTCGGGATAATCGCCAGAGCTTGTCGGAGGGAGGCCCCCGATTGCTGATACCAATGCTGTTGATGAACCTACTGGCCTGCCTAGATAGCCCTGCCATGGAGAGTCAAACGAAAGTCAACGAAGGCATTTACGGCACCCTGCCTGACGGCAAGCCAGTCAGGATTTTCACGCTTTCCAATCGGAACGGACTCAAGGCCAAGGTCACCGAATACGGTGCAATCTTGGTCTCGATGGAGACGCCGGACAAAGATGGAAAGCTCGCCGATCTCACCCACGGTTACGACACGCTAGCAGGCTGGTTGGGAAATTCCTCCTACTTCGGCGCCACTGTTGGACGCTTCGGAAATCGTATCCGCCACGGGAAATTCACCTTGGACGGCAAAAGCTACTCGCTCGCCACCAACAACGAGCCGGGCGGCATTCCCTGCGCCCTCCACGGCGGCTTGACCGGTTTCGACAAGGTCGTCTGGTCTGGCAAGGCCACTTCGGAAAATTGCGTCGAGTTCACCTACATCTCGAAGGACGGCGAGGAAGGTTTCCCCGGAAACCTCACGGTAAAGGTCACCTACACCCTCACCGATGAGGACGAACTCATCTGGCAAGCCCTCGCCACCACGGATGCGCCGACCATCGTTAATCTCGTCCACCACACCTACTGGAATCTCTCGGGAAATCCCTCCACGTCCATCAACGATCACATCCTCACGCTCCACGCGGAGGGCTATCTTCCGACCGATACCGGACTGATTCCCACGGGGGAAATCGCCCCCGTCGCAGGTACGCCCATGGATTTCACCCGCCCGACGGTCATTGGTGGGCGGATTGACGCGGATTTTGAAGCCCTGAAACACGGCGGTGGTTACGATCACGCATGGGTTTTGAAAAACCACGGCACACTGAGCCCCGCCGCCCAAGTGAGCGATCCAAAATCCGGACGAGTGATGAAAATTTCCACCAACCAACCGGCAATTCAGTTTTACGCCGCAAATTTTCTTGATGGCACATCCATCGGCAAAGGAGGCACCGCGTATGCCAAGCGCACGGCCTTCTGCCTGGAGACCGAGGGCTTTCCGGATGCTCCTAATCAGCCGTCCTTCCCCTCCGCCGTCCTCCGTCCCGATGAGATCTATCAGCATACGATGATTCATCAATTCTCCGCCGAGTAAAATTCCGATAGATCGCTTTTTTTCCGAAACCCAACAGAAATACCCCGTGATCGCCGTTCCAACTATTTCAATTCTAGCAGCCGACGTCGCCGGCTCGGCCCCCGAGATTAATCTCCATCCAATCGACTATTCGATTCTCGGGATCTATATCCTCGTCGTCATTGGCATTGGATTCGTCCTGAAGAAATACATGAAGAGTTCATCCGACTTCTTCCTGTCCGGGAAATCCATACCGGTTTGGGTCACCGGTCTAGCATTCCTTTCGGCCAATCTTGGCGCACAGGAAGTGATCGGGATGGCGGCTTCCGGTGCAAAATATGGGATCATGACCTCACACTTTTACTGGGTGGGTGCCATTCCCGCGATGATCTTCCTGGCGATTTTCATGATGCCTTTTTATTACGGCTCCCGCGCCCGCTCGGTGCCGGAGTATTTAAAGCTTCGCTTCGATGAAAAAACCCGCGGCCTAAACGCGATTTCCTTCGCCGTGATGACCGTTGCGTCGTCGGGAGCCTCGCTCCACGCACTTGCCTCGCTGCTTCATTTGCTCCTGAAATGGGACTACAATGTATCCCTCGCGGTTTCTTCCTTGGTGGTTCTCGCCTATGTGTTGAAAGGTGGCCTCACTTCCGCCATCTACACGGAAGTGCTCCAGTTCTTCCTCATCGTGTTGGGGTTCGCACCCCTCGTCATCCTCGGGCTTGAGGACTTGGGCGGTTGGAGTGGAATGATGTCGCACTTGAAACCGGAATTCGCCCACTCATGGAAATACATGGGGACGACCGCCAATCCAATGGGCGTCGAATGGTTCGGCATGGTCTTCGGCCTCGGCTTCGTGCTTTCCTTTGGCTACTGGTGTACGGATTTCCTCGTCGTCCAACGGGCCATGGCCGCGAAAAATATGGGCGATGCACGGCGCACCCCTATCATCGGCGCGATTCCTAAAATGTTGTTTCCGATCATCGTGATCGTGCCCGGCATGATCGCCCTCGTCCTTGCCGCCAAGGCAGGATCAAACTATAGCATCCCGCTGGGAGTCACCGGCGCGACTGACTACAACCTCGTCATTCCCTCGCTCATCGCCCATTACCTACCAACTGGCATGTTAGGTTTGGCTCTCACCGCACTGATGGCCTCGTTCATGTCAGGCATGGCGGGCAACGTAACTGCTTTTAACACAGTTTGGACCTATGATATCTATCAGTCCTATATCGGTCGTGGCAAATCGGATTCCCATTACATGTGGATGGGCAAGGCTTCCACGGTCGCTGGTATCCTGATTTCCTTCGCCTTTGCCTACATGGCCAAGAACGTCAATAACATCATGGACTTCTTACAGTTGGTATTTGGATTTGTGAATGCACCGGTGTTTGCCACCTTCCTGCTAGGGATGTTCTGGAAACGAGCCACCGGTCATGGAGCATTCTTCGGCCTGCTTTTGGGAACTTTCGCTGCCATCGTTTTCCACGGCATCAGCTATCCAGAGCCGCTAGAAGTCGGTGCGAAAATCATTGGAAGCAAGGGCGGTTGGCTCGGTATCCACTATCAATTCACTTCTGCAATGGCTCAGAATTTCTGGCTCGCAATCGTCGCATGGACATTCTGCTTCGTGCTCACCATCGCAATTTCCCTGGCCACCTCACGCACCAAGACCGATGGTGAACTCGTCGGTCTTGTCTATTCCCTTACCGACAAAATTCAAGAGGAGAGCGAACCTCTTTGGAAGCGTCCTTCAGTCGTCGGCAGTGTGGTCCTGCTAGTCGCAATCGTCCTCAATATCATCTTCTGGTAAATCGTTAGAAATCCAATATCATGAACTTTGATCTCCGCCTCCCCATTGGCATTCTTTTCACACTCTTCGGGCTGATTTTGGTCGGCTTTGGCATCTTCACAAAAGGCAGCGAAATCTATCAGAAATCACTCGGCCATAACATCAACATTTCGTGGGGCATCGTCCTGCTGGTGTTCGGCGCTTTTATGCTTCTTCTCGCTAAACGGGGCAAAAATCTTTGAGGCATCCGCCTTCCTAATTCACATAAACCGCTCCAATTGTTCAGCCTCGCGCCCAGATGAAAATTTCCCTCTACACGGGCGGCTTTGTCGAGACTAACGGTTACCTCATCGAAACTCCCGACGGTAACATCCTCATCGACGCCCCGGAAGGCATCGCTGACTGGGTCGCCGAGCGTGGCGTGCGGGTCGATGAAGTTTTGCTCACGCATCAACATTACGATCACGTCGCCGATGCCGCAGCCCTCAAGGGCCAGGGGGCGCGCCTCCATGCCTACGAGCATTATTCGGCGGACCTGACTTTGGAAACTTCCGCTCGCGGGTGGGGGATGCCCATCTCGGTTACACCTTATCAGATTGACCGCTGTTTCGTCATAACTGAACATTTGCAGATCGGGGGGCTGGAAATCTCACTCGCCCACATTCCCGGGCACTCGCTGGATAGCGTGACCTTCCATTTGGTGAAACACGGCATCGTTTTTTCCGGGGACACGTTGTTCGCCGGTTCCATTGGACGGACCGATCTACCGGGTGGAAGCACCGCCCAATTACTGGATGGAATCGCCAAGCACCTCATGACCTTGCCGCCGGAAACTCAGATTTTTCCCGGCCATGGACCGTCCACTCTGATCGGCGCGGAGGCCCGGGGGAATCCATATTTGGATTGATAAGGGAAAGATGGCAGCGTGGTATTTATTTCCCGAGAAAATCTTCTGCATGCAACGCAAAGATTCATTTGGCATGACAGTTGAAAACCGCCGCCACTTCACGGGCGTTCGGTCGTTTCTTCCGTCACGATCAAAGCTGGCTGCACAGCGGCAGAATTTCCCAATCCTGGAATTACGCGGCGGACCAGCTTGGCGAGTCCAGATTCCGACGCATCCACCTCCGCCTCGCCTTGCCTAAGTGCTTTTTCCCATGCCGAGGCGAAACCGGGCGCTTGTTCGCGCATCGTTCGGATGGCGATTTCCTGGACTTGCAATAGCCGCTGCTCGGCGCGTCCGGGTTTCTGTTGGAGGGCCGCGTTGTTCACGCGGAGTGTCTCGTTTTGTTTCCGCAGGGATTCGAGGTCCGCTTGAAGGGCTTCGTTGCCACTGGCGTTGATCTTGAGCTGGGTGTTGAGATGACTTTGAAGATTCTTCATTTCACCTTCTACCCGTCTCAACTCGCGAGCCACGTTGCGGCGGGCCGTGAAACCGGATTTCCAAAGGAAAGCGGCGATGAGAAGACCAAGTAATAATCCCCAAGTGAAGTGTTCCCGCAGAGCTGAGTTCAGTAAGTCCATAAATGTTGGAAATTGGTTAGTTTCATTCAGTTCGGTTTGACCGTCGCGTCCATCGGCTTCAACGCAGGAGTTGCAGGTTCGCTGGCTTTCAGCGCCGATTGAATGTCCGCCGTGAGATCCGGCGCGGCTTTGCTGAAGAGGACGAAAGGAACGCCTGTATTGGTATTTCCCGAACTATCAAAAACCGAGTCGAAACCGCGTGCTTTTGCGATCTGGTTAGAAGTCTTCACGATGCGGTTGAGCGAAGCCCGCATTCCGGCTACCATCTTGCGGTTGATCGCTTTTTCCTGTTCCGCCTTGAAGCTCTCAAAGTCCTGTTGGAGCGTCTGGGCCTCCTGGCGTTTGATTTCGTAGGTCCGTGCGAGTTTGCGGCTGGTGGCCTCATCAAGCGGAGTGTTTTTGTCGGAAAGCTGGGCTTGGAGTGTCTGGAGTTCGCCGATGATCTTGCGGAGTTGCTCAGCACGCTCATCCTTCATGATGTCATCGTGCGCCTTCTTGATTTCCTGTTGGAGTGCTGCGGTTGATGGCAATTCGGTATAAATGTCCTTGACCCGGATCAAGGCGAATTTTGGAGCAGCGGTCGCCGTGAGGACCGTGGCCAGAAGTGTCATCGAAATGGCGTGGATGGGATTCATGCTCGCGGTGAACATGAAATAGCAGGGCCGGGATGTCGATATCAGATCGTCAGGGTTGGCCGATGTCTTCGTTCCAAAGTTCCGGCCTGTCTTTGATAAAATTCGTCATCAACTCGAAACATTCGGGATCGTCGCGCAGGTCCAATTCCACGCCGCAGGATTTCAAATGTGCCTCGTCCCCCATGAAGGTGCGGTTTTCGCCGATCACCACCTTGGGAATTCCATATAGGAGGATCGCTCCACTGCACATCGGGCAAGGGGAGAGCGTGGTGTAAATGACGCATTCCCGGTAAACTGAAGCACTTTGGCGACCGGCGTTTTCCAGTGCATCCATTTCCCCGTGCAAGGTGGTGCTGCCGTTTTGGACGCGACGGTTGTGGCCGCGTCCAAGGATTTTTCCGTGGTGAACGATCACGCTGCCGATCGGGATACCGCCCTCGGCGAGTCCTTGGCGTGCCTCCTCAACTGCTGCTTGCATGAATGGGTCCATGGGCTTTGATTATGCAGATGGCAGGCCGCTTCGTCGATTAATTCCCAATCGGCACGGAAATTGCCTATCTGTTACCCCACCCATTGAAATTATGCCGAAAGTCCGTCTCGCAGGAACCGTCCGCGGAGAGAAAGATCCCAATCGTGAAGTCCGTGCCCGCCTTTTGTATAGCCTCTTCAGTAAAGGCTGGGACATTTACAATTCTAACGGCGATCAGCGGATTTCCCTCTCGAACATCGAGCGCAAGATTATCGAATCGGACGCTTTCGTCTTCACTCCTGGAGCCACCTTGGAGGATCTTTTCAAAGCGGTTTCCATCTTCGTGGGCTATCAAACGCTGGACGTGAATCTTGCCGGAAAAGCGACGGTGCTACTCAATTCCGACGGCTCTTGGAATCGCCTTTTCGCCCTGCTTTCGCACTTGAACGGACTCGGCACCGTTAAGCAAAATCACCAGGATTACCTCCTCCTCGCCGAATCGCCTGAGGAGGTACTCGAACTTTTGGAAAACACCCGCCGCGATGGCATCCCAAGCGTTGGACGGGAAAAAATCGGCACCAGCACCGTGGGCTCATTCGACACGCCGCTACCTGCTGGACATGAAGGCAGCGTCTGTGTTTTTTGCTCCGCATCCATCGAAGATCCGGCGTATTTGGGGGACGGTTACGAGTTCGGAAAGCAGCTTGCTGAAAATCGACTCGGCTGCATTTCGGGCGCGGGGAGTTCCGGCATCATGGGGGAAGTTGTCCGTGGCTCGGTTGATGCAGGCGGCTGGACGGGCGGCTCAAACGTCCCTCACATTATTGAGCTGGAAGGACTTCCCACCGGACTTTCCAGCTTCTGGCTCAAGCCGGACATTTATACCCGCATGGAAATCATGATCGAGCATTCCGATGCCTTCGTCATTTTCCCCGGCGGATCGGGAACGGTGCAGGAAATGTTAGCTCTGATGATCTTCAAACAACACGGGCACCCTTCCATGAAGGATAAGCCGGTGATCATCTTCAATCGACAGGACGCGAACGGTCGCCTGTTTTGGACCCCGCTCATCGAGATGCTGGGGAACTGGTGCTACGACGGTGAATTCGTGGTGGTCAATGAGTTGAGCGAATTGATTCCCACAGTCCAGAAGCTCGTCGTCCGCCCGGAGATCGCCGTAGCCTAATCCGAGCTGCATTTGTGCTGCTTGCCACTTGGGCCGATCATCCGATAGGATCCCTGAATCGTGAATGTCGGAATCCTCGTAAATCCTCACAAGCTAGGCTCGCTACCCACCCTTCGGGGTCTCCGCGCTGCCCTGTCCGCACATGGCTGCACAGCCGTGCTGGACGTGGATACCGCCAAGCTCGCGGGTGAAAGCGGTGGCGTCCCGGCGGCGGAATTTTCCCAACATGTGGATATCGCGGCCGTGCTTGGTGGCGACGGAACCATGCTGCATGCCTTGTCGAAGCTGGGAAATTTTGAAAAGCCCGTCGCTGGCATCAATATCGGCACCCTCGGTTTTCTAACGAGTTGCACCGATGATGAACTCGATATTTTCGCCGCTGCCCTCGCCGAAGGTCGTTTCACAACCAGCGTTCGGACGTTGTTAGAAGCGGCGGTCCATCGTCAAGGAATCCCAGCCGAATCCATCATCGCCCTGAACGAAGTCACGCTTGCCCGCGGGGATACCGGTCGCCTGGTATCACTGCGTGTCCAAGTCAATGGGGAACTTCTCAACGATTATCGCGCGGATGGCTTGATCGTCGCGACTCCCACCGGATCAACTGCCTATTCGCTATCCGCGGGTGGGCCGCTGATCTCCCCAGGCGCGGCGGTGTTCGTCATCACACCAATTTGTCCACATAGCCTCAGCCAGCGCTCGCTCGTTCTATCCGATGATTCCGTGGTGGAACTTTCATCAGAAGACCGGGAAAGCGGTCCCATGCTCTTCACCGTCGATGGCCGCGACAGTATCCGCATCGAGCCCGGCGACCGGATCGAAGTGAAAAAAGCAGCCCGCTCGTTTCACCTCCTTCGTCTCGAAGGAAGCTCGTTTTACGAAGCCCTTCGGCAAAAACTTCGTTGGCACGGAATGTAGCGTCGCCCACCGATTGCCGACTTATGCTTCCAGTTTCGCCAAGCTCGCAATCAACCGCGCCCTCAGTGGCACCGCCTCCATGGCCAGCCCTCGTTGCTCCATTTCATAAATTCTGCGCCCTTCCGCTGTTTCGATGCACACCGGCTTGCGGCCCCACTCAGTTAGATCATAGGGACTCGCCCGCATGTCCAGATCGCGAAGCTTGATTGCCAGTTCAAAACAGTCTAACAATAACTCCGAGCCGATCCACGGCATCGACTTGGCCGCCCATTTGTACAGGTCCATATTCGCATGGACGCAGCCCGGTTGCTCGAACGAGATCCGGCTTTCTAACGTAGGCTGCAAGTGATTCATCGGGCGCGCTTCCTTTCCGAAAAAACGGAACGCATCATGATGGGAACAACAGATCGCCCGCGACTCCACCAATGCGTCGATTTCCCTCTGCGGCAGACGCAGCGGCGTGGTCTTCTCATGTCGCACCTCCTTGCCTCGATAAACCATCGCCCACTCGTGAAGCCCGTGGCAGGCGAAGTTAGGTGCCCGGTCCCGCGTTGCCGATAGTAGTGCTTTGATCCATTTCAAGCGCTCCCGCTCCTTATCTGTTAGGCGTGAAGAATCTGCGAAAATCCGCCCATCCGCGACTGCATAATGCCGTTCCGAAAATAGCGGCGGGGCGGGGGATTCCACGGACTCACACCACTCCAGCGCCACTCCGTATCCCGGTTGCCAGCGCTCTAACAAGGTGAACGGATAGGGATAATATTGAAACAGGAAATCCTCCACCGGGTGTGCCTCGCCACCATCCTTTCGCTTCCTCGCCGGCAAGGTATGATGCTCCGCCCGCGACCGATGCGTGGCTGCCCGCTCCTGCCAATCTCGGGCGGAAAATGTGTGCATATGAGGGCTGGAAATCATCGCGCCACGAGTAGAGCACGAACGTCAAACAAAGGCAAAATTTCCCTTGCAACTGCTGGCAGTGGCACCTAATCATCCCGCCCCGCGCTGAAAGGCGCATGGTTCAAATCGCGGGATGGAGCAGCCAGGTAGCTCGTCAGGCTCATAACCTGAAGGTCGTAGGTTCAAATCCTACTCCCGCAACCAATGAAAGCCGTTCAGCTCCAAGGAGTTGAGCGGCTTTCGCCTTTCTGGAGGGGAAGTTCGGATATGCCCATAGATGCACCAAAATGCGGGTTTTAACCGGTTCTATTGCACGGTTCGTTGCGCGGTGAATTTTTTGCGAACGGGTTCAAAAAGTTGTCCCAAGCCGTTCCGAAATCCGAAGGAAGTCGATTCGCTGAACCTCGCCG
>JANYFB010000195.1 GCA_025362955.1 Akkermansiaceae bacterium | reverse complement strand
GCCAGCAAACGCCACGAAACCAGCGAGCGTCCGGATGAGTGGCCGATGCGCGAGGAGCTGCTAGAACTCGCAGGGAGGAATGGGCTAGGGGCGGAGTGGTGAGGTGGTGGCTGTCAATGATCAACCGCCGCCATGGATCAGTTTCTCCATCGTCTCCCAGTCCATGCACGCATCGGTGATGCTCTGCCCGAAAACTAGCTGATCGAGGGGCTGCGGAAATTTTTGTGAACCTCCTACGAGATTGCTCTCCAGCATGGCTCCGATGATGGACGTATCTCCGGCGGTGCGTTGGCGGAGGATTTCTTGGAAGACGGCGGGCATGAGTTTTTCATCTTTCCTACAATTTCCATGGCTGGCATCGATCATGATGGCAGGCTTGAGGCCGCTTTTTACTAACAGCTCGCGGGTGGTGGCCACGCTTTGCACATCGTAGTTCGGGCCGGAATCGCCGCCGCGCAGGATAATGTGGCAATCAGGATTTCCGGTGGTGGTGACGGCGGAGGCGCGACCATCCATGCCCACGCCAAGGAAGGTCTGCGGGTGGGTTGCGGCCTTGATGGCGTTGATGGCGGGTTCCAGATTTCCGAGGGTGCCGTTCTTGAAGCCGAGCGGCATGGAGAGTCCGCTGGCCATCTGCCTGTGGGTTTGAGATTCCGTGGTGCGGGCGCCGATCGCCGACCAACAGATGAGGTCCGCGATGTATTGCGGGGTGATGGGATCGAGGAGTTCGGTAGCGGTGGGAACGCCAAGGTTGATCATTTCCAACAGAAATTCCCGGGCGAGGTGGAGGCCTTCTTCGATTCTGTTACTGCCATCGAGCCGCGGGTCCATGATCAAGCCCTTCCAGCCTACGGTGGTGCGGGGTTTCTCGAAATAGACGCGCATGACGAGCAACATCCGGTCCTTCACCTGATCCGCCAAAGTCACGAAACGCTCGGCATATTCCCGGCCCGCGCGGGTGTCATGAATGGAGCAGGGGCCGGCGATGACCAGTAGGCGCGGATCATTCCCGAAGATGATTTCCCGAATTTCGCGGCGGCTCTGATAGATAAACTCCGCGTTTTTTTCCGTCCGAGGAAGGCGTTCCAGAAGTGTGAGAGGGGGCGGGAGAGGCAGGTTCGAACTGACGTGGATGTCGCTGACAGGTTGCATGGCTTCAAACTAACGGGGTGTCATTCGGGTTGGGCAGAGTCTCGGGATCCTCATACCAGGGGATTTTCGCCGCGGCGCTGCGCTGGAGATCGGCGATGACCTGGGCACCCAATAACAAAATGATGGAAATGGCCTCCAGCGTGAGGAGCACGATGATGATGGTGGCCATGGAGCCGTAGAGGACATTGACCATCGAGACTTTCGCATAATAGGCGACGAGGAGGTGGCGGACGAGCTCCCACAGGATCGTGGCCGTTAGACCTCCTGCAAGCGCGCGGCGAAACGATATTTTCGCGACGGGCATGATCTTATAGAACATGGTAAATAACAGAACCAGTCCGAGTACTCCGGTCCCGTAAATGATCCAGGGTAGGTGCTGGTGGAGGATCACGTCGATGCCGAGAATGCCATGATTTTTCTGGGCCTGCACGTCGATGATGGCGTTGATGGTGGTGATCGCGATGAGGCCGCCCGCGACGATGAGGATGAACAGATAGGGCATTAATGCGGAGACCCATGCCTTGCGTTTCAAGGGGGCGAGAGGCTGATGGAAAATGATGGCGATGGCATCCTCCATCACGCGGAAGGCAAGCGAACTGAAGATGAGCAAGGAGACGCCGCCGACGATCCCTATCAACTCCCGGGTGCGGACGAAGCCGACGAGCACTTCTGTGAGCGTGGGCGCGAAGCCGGGCGCGATCAGCGAGACTTCCGAGGAAATCGTTTCCAACAAGATCGCTTGATCGAAGAAATGGGAGAAAATGACGAGCAATACGGCCGATAGGGGAATCAGCGAGAGCATCATGTTATAGGCGACCGCGGCGGTGAGCAGCAGACCGTGATTTCGCAGGAAAAAATCGCGCAGCACGCGGCTGGCGAAGCGGACGATCTTGGGCAATCGTTTTTCCATCGGCGGCAGTTTGGCCCGATCGATGTGGCGATGCAAATGGAATCCCCGCAGTGGCCTACAAGTGGAGGGTCTTGTCGATGAGGTTGAGGAAATCAGCCCGGTCGGCGGGCAAGGTCGTGGTGGCGATTTCCCGGGCGAGGCCAGACACGATTTCTGCGTCGATGATTCCGGGCTGTTCACCCGCAAGCCATTGGGCGTAGGCACAGACGAGCGCGGCGAAGCGGGCGTCATCGGAGGGTTCCGCATCGCTCTTGTGAACGAGGGAAATCACGGGGGCGGGCTTGCCATCGGTGGACCATTCCAAGGTGCCGAGTTCGCTGGCGGGCTGGGCTGGCTCGATCTCGATGGCCAGGGTGGCGGAGGCATTCGCGGGGAGTTTGGTGGGTAAACTTCCCTCAATGTGTCCTGCTCCGGGGGCGAACCCGAGGAAGCGGTAATGGAAGACGTTCTCGGGATTCGTGTGAAAGGAGAGTTTAACATCGCAGTCGGTTAGGGCGTTTCCGCGCAGGGAAATAAGGAGCAAGGTGGCGGAGGGTTTCCAAGGGCAGGCAACCATTTCGGTGGAAAGCGTGGCGACGTAGCTGCTCACGCCGCTGTCGCGATTGTCCGGGTGCCAATGGTTTGCGCCGCTGCGTGCGATCGCAGTGGTCCCTATCAGACGGAGGGGAAATCCGTTGAGAATTTCCTCAAGCCGGACGGATTCATGAGATGGCAGTTGGTGATCGTTGCGGATGGAGTTGGAAATAGTCTCCAAATTAGATTTTCCGGCCTGGATTGGCAGATCGAGCGTGGGGAAAGCCACCGCTGCCACGGAGCCTTGCCGGACGGAAGGGAGAGCCATGGGTGTCGGAGCCGGGCTGATAGACGGCGCGGCAGGGACAGCGGGAGGAGCGGACGTCGGGTGCTTTTCCGCGACTGGGTTCTGATCGCCTTGGGGCATTCGCAGGAGAATGTAAGTGGTCAAGGCGAGGACCGCCGCCGCACAGGCGGGAATGAACATCGCTTTCAAAACCTCGGCCATCGCGGCAAATGGGCTTGCCTTTGTGGCACGATCCGCCTCCCGAGCAGTACGCAGGATGGCATCGCGCTGATGGGCAAGAAGTTCTGCCTGGGGGACGGCAAGTCCTTCAGTTAGGAGCGTCTGGAGACCTTGCATTTCCCGAATCTCCGCCTGAAGTGCGGGGGCGTCCGCGACGGCGCGCTCCACTGAGGCAGCGTCATCCGCAGACAGCTCGCCGAGGAGGAAAGCGGTGAGGCGGGGATCTTCAGGGTGGAGTTTCATAGGTCAGGAGCGCAGATCGGGAGGGAGGATTTCGCGCAGGCGCTTGAGTCCGGTATGGATGAGGAAGCCGATGTTGCCGGTGGTGAGTCCGGTGATTTTCCGGATGTCCTGATAGGAGAGTCCTTGTTGGAACTTGAGGATGATCACTTCGCGCTGGTTGGATGTTAGGCGGTCCAGGTAGATGGTGAGTTGGGCCAGGCGTTCCTGATGATCCGCCTGCTCATCCGGCTGGAGACCGGGGCCGGCGACTTTTTTCCAACGGATTTCCTCAAGCGGCTGGTTGCGCTTTTCCTTGCGGAGGATGTCGAGCGCTCTGTTCCTACAGACGGTGAAAAGCCAAGGTTTGAGATTGCCCAGGACCTTGGCAATGTCTTGCTGGCAGAGCCGTGTGAAGGTGTCTTGCACCACATCGCGGGCGCGGTCGGGATCGTTGAGGATGGTGGAGGCATAGCCGATAAGCGGGGATTCGTAATCCACCATCGCCTGTCCGATGAATTTTTCGCAGGAAATTTTCTCGGATGGTTGTGCTGGGTTCCCGGTATCAACGGCTGGGTCGATGGGAATTTTAGGGAAATTTTCGAAGTCTTCCGGCATGTCAGCGGATGAAGTAGCTAAGGTGTTCGAGTTCAAGCGCGAGATCGACATTGTTGACGGTAACGTCCGGGGTGACTTCTAACACGATCGGCGAGAAATTCAGCACGCCTTGGATGCCCGCGGCGACGAGGCGGTTAACGACAGCCTGGGCAAACTCAACCGGCACGCAAAGGATCGCCAGCTTGACGGAGTGCGCGGCGATGAATGTTTCCACCTCCGAGACTGAAAAAACGGGAATTGCTACTCCGCGTGCTCGGGTCGCTTCTGGGTTCGCATCGAAGGCGGCGATCACCTCGAAACCTTCCTTTTCAAAGCCATGATAGCGGAGCAGCGCGGAGCCGAGATTGCCCGCGCCGACGAGGATGACCGGCTGAAGGTGCTCGCGACCAAGCGTTTCCCGGATGATGGATGATAGAATCTCTACGGGATAGCCAAGCCCGCGGGTGCCGAATTGTCCGAAATAGGCGAGATCCTTGCGGAGCTGCGCGGACTTCACCCCGGCGGCGCGGGCGAGGGTGCTGGAACTCACAGTGTCCACGCCGTTAGCGTGTAACTTCTGGAGGCACCGATGATAGATGGACAACCGATAAATCGCCTTTTTCGGGATGTCCATCTTGCCGGATTTGTCGGAAAGTTCCACGGCGGGTAAAAAATGTTAGAGCGACTCTGGCTGCTGGAGCAGGGCGGAAACGCGGTTGAGTAGGATTCCGGCACCGCCGCCATCGACGACGCGGTGGTCGAAAGTCAGCATGAGGTCGGCTTCCGTGGCAGGCAGGAAAGCTTCTACCTGTGCGCTCCAGACCGGCTTTTTCACCCCGGCTCCGATGCCGAGGATGAGGGTTTCGTTAGGCAGGGGGATCGGCGTGCCAGTGGTGAGGCCGAAGGTGCCAAAGTTGGTCACCGTGGCGATTCCGCCGCTACAATCTTGCTCGGTTAGTCGGCGGCGGCGGGCGCGATCCACCAGATCGTCATATTCGGAAACCAAGTCGCGCAGCGATTTCTGATCCACTTTTCTAACGACAGGAACCACGACGCCATCCTCCACCTGCACCGCCACGCCGATGTCGAACGAGCGCGGATGGACGACCTTATCCCCGATCAGATAGCCTGCGGATGTCGGATTCTCCGTTAGGGCAAGGGCGAAGGAGCGCAGAAGATAAAGTGTTAGGCCCGGTTTGGGCGACTGGACGCGGCGGTGCTCCAGCACCCGATCCAACAGAATTGGCAGTCCCACCGTGGCTAGCGGACGGGTCCAGCTCCGGCGCATCGCATCGGCCACCGCGAGGCGCATCGGAGAGGCGGTAGAGCTCGGCCAAGTGTCCAGATAGTCTAGGAAACGCTCCAGATCTTCCACGGTGACTCGACCACCCGCCCCTGTTCCGGCGATTGCGGAAATGTCTGCCTCGCGGATTCCAAGGTCGTTCATCCGCGCCCGCATTCTGGGAGAGATATAGTGGGCACCCATCACGCCGGTCGGCACTGGAAGGCCTTTCACACTCGGCACCACGGCAGGAGCTTCCTCGTAGGCATCATCGTCGAGCGCGAAATGCAAGTTCGCCTCCGCTTGGGCCGGGCTGTTGGATTGATTGGTTGCAGCGCGTTTTGCTTCGATGGATTCCAGCGATTCCACACCGGTGCGGGAGATTTCCGCCTCGGTCACGTCGAGCAATCCTAACAGCGTGCCGACCGAGTAGGAAATTCCCTCTTGCGCCCGCAAATCGGATACCACCCCGTCACACAGCGTGGTCACTCCCATGACTGCTTTGTTAGTTTCCACCTCGATGATTTCCTGATCCGTGCGGACGGTATCGCCCACCGAAATTCCGAGGCGGATGACGGTGGCCTCGGCGATGGACTCGCCG
>JANYFB010000160.1 GCA_025362955.1 Akkermansiaceae bacterium | reverse complement strand
TTCCACACCCGCAACGGCGTCGTCCATGCGGTGGAAAATGTGTCATTCACTGTCGATCCGGGCGAAACGCTCGGCATCGTCGGCGAGTCCGGCTCGGGAAAATCCGTCACCTGTTATTCCCTGTTAGGACTGATCCCCCGGCCTCCCGACGATGCCGAGCATTTCGCCCGGATCGACAGTGAATGACACATTTTCCACCGCATGGACGACGCCGTTGCGGGTGTGGAAACGGGTGGTGAGATTCCGGACGTCGAGCAGTGGCATGACGGGTGGAGTTTGGCGGCTAATGAGAAATGTGCAAGCCAAGCGCGGACTCGATGCGGGCCACGATTTCCAAGGCGGTGGCGTCAATTCCGAGGGTTATTCCTTCCTCGGGCAGCGGCTCTTCCAATACCGCAAGCTGACTCGCCAACATACTTGATTTCATGTAGTGACCGGCGCGATGTCCGAGCCGGTTTATTAGGGTGGCAGTGTCTCCTTTTAGATAGACCAGCGCAACTCCTGCCGTCCCGACCCCGAGCTTCTCGCGATAAACCCGCTTCAGCGCGGAGCAGGCGAGGACGGCGAATTTACCGTTAGCCGTAAAATCGACGACTTCCGACCGCAGCCTTTCAAGCCACGGCGCACGATCCGTGTCGTCCAGAGGCATGCCCGCTGCCATTTTCGCAATGTTTGCGGGAGAATGAAAATCATCGGCATCGTAAAATCGGCCACCATCTCTCGCTGCAAGCAGTGCTCCCACCGTGGATTTTCCCGATCCGGCGACTCCCATCACAATGACAATTCGTGGCGGATTCATGGGTTCATCAATCGTTCCTCCACCCAGCGGGCAACATCGGAAAACCTGCCGTCATGCAATTCCCTGCCCATCCCGAGCGTCAACACCGGCACCTGTTCGCGGGTGTGATCGGTGCCCGGCTGATAGGGATCGTTGCCGTGGTCGGCGGTTAGAATGACCAGATCTCCCGGTAAAACTTGTTGGATAAATTTTCCTAACCACTCGTCGAACTCCCGCAAACATTGCGCGTAGCCTTCAGGATCACGGCGGTGGCCGTGGAGGGAATCGAAATCCACCAGATTGGCGAAAATGAAATGCGGCTCCTCACGACGCTCTTGCCACAGGCGCTCGATCACCTCCACGCCTTCCGCGTTCGACTTCGTGGGGTGCGATTCAGAAATTCCCGAACCCGCGAAAATGTCGGAAATTTTTCCCACGCCGATTGTCGTCACTCCCGCCGCTTGCAAGCGATTCAACACCGTCTCGCCCGGCATCAGCGAATAGTCATGGCGATTTCCCGTGCGCTTGAAATCCGCCGCCGAGTCTCCCAGAAATGGGCGTGCGATCACCCGTCCGATCCTGATTCCGCGTTCGTCTAACACAGCCCTCGCCGTTTTACATAGAGTCCACAAGCGCTCCAACCCGAAGCTCTCCTCGTGCGCGGCGATTTGCAGCACGCTGTCCGCACTCGTGTAGAGAATCGGCTTGCCGGTTTGCAGGTGTTCCTCGCCAAGTTTCACCAATATTTCAGTGCCCGAGGAAGCGATGTTGCCAATGAAACCAACCCCGCCCCGTGCCTCCAACTCCGCGACCAGATCGGGAGGAAATGACTCGAAGGTCGCGAACGCCTTGTCCAGCCCGCAGCCCATCAGCTCCCAGTGCCCGGTCGTCGTGTCCTTCCCCGCCGATTGTTCTGTTAGGCGCGCCCATGAAGCGGCGGGATGCACGCTCACATCGCCGGGTAAATCCAATACCCTGCCAAGTCCCAAGCGTGCTAGATTCGGCAGAGAGAACCCCGGGATCCTGGTGAACAGATGCCCCAACGTGTTAGATCCGGCATCGCCATACTCCCCGGCATCAGGCGCGTTACCACAACCCACGGAGTCCAAGACGATGCACAATACCCGTTTCACGCTTGCGTTCTAAGTTCGGAAACACCCAGGTTCCACCCGACTTTCTACTTAACCATTTTCCAGCCCATCGTGCCCGACATCGTCAAAATCCGTTTCGCGAACGCGCTTCCGATCACGCTCTAACTCAACCTGGGTACGGAGTAGTTCGCGTAATTTTTCACCACCCGCGATGGCGGGAATGACGAGGTGAGGCATGGAGCGGTCGGACGTTTCTAGCAGAATCGACGCAAGGCCGGTGAGGCGCATCCACCATGGACGGACGGTCTGCGAATCCTTGACGCGGTAGAGTTCGATCTCATCGATTTTCTGGTTGATGACGCCGCGAGTCACCCGCAGACGCTCGTTGGTCAGCTCAAAAACACGGGTGCGGACTTCAAGGAAGCGCCAGAACATGTAGGCCACAGGAAGAATGAGGGCACTCAAGGCGGGCGGGAAGAACATGCCTCCGAAAATCACACCACCCGCGAACAGCAGGGCAACGATGAAGGGGCCCAGATTGAGCCATTGCGAAGGGCTGCCTTTCCAAAGAGAATTTTCGTCGGTCATGGCGAGAGAATGGTTTGATACCCGCCTCCTCCGCAAGTGGAGAATGTACCCTGATTTCCACTCCATCCACAGACCTAAGGGCGTTGCAGTATGCTTCCTCATATGACGGGAGCCATTGCAAAAACGACGTGATTTTCCATCGAGAGCCGCCTTGAAACGTTGAATTCTCAAGGATTTTCTCGCTGGCATCCGAGCTGCGAGGAGAAATCGTCACGACTTCAAAACAACCCCAACAACCTCATGAATACGACAACATCTACTGATACTCCCGATCATTGCATCAAAATCTGCAACCAACTTCTGCGCGGCGAGCTATCCGCCATGGAAACTTACGGCCAAGCTATCGAAAAATATGCGGGACATCCCGCCGAGGACAGTCTGCGTGAAATTCGCTCGGAGCACTCGAAATCCGCAGGCCGTCTTTCCGCGAACGTCCGCGAAATGGGCGGGGAACCCGAGAAGGATTCCGGGCCTTGGGGAGTTTTCGCGACGGCGGTGCAAGGCACGGCCAATCTTTTTGGTCCGGGGTCTGCCCTGGAATCTCTGAAAAAGGGAGAACAGGCGGGTCATAAAGATTACCTGGAGGCCCTACTCGATGATGAAGTGATGGAAAGCTGTAAAAACATGATTCGCGATGAGCTCTTGCCGCGCTTGATGAATCATATCGCCACCTTGGAAAATCTCGCGCAGGCTGTGTGAGCCGGACCCCCGGTATTTTATATGGCCCTGCCTCCCAAAAAAGCGTCGTCAGCGGAATCGCTGGCAGTCATTTCCAATGTGCTGCTGAGTGCCTTCATCATCGCGACGTTGTATTTTGGGCGCGAGTTATTGGTTCCGTTAGCCTTGGCTGCCTTGTTGACTTTCATGCTGGGCCCGGTCGTCACTCGCCTGCAACGTTGGCTAGGACGGGTTGGGGCGGTCTTGTTTGTCGTGGCCCTGATTTTCACGGCCACAGGCGCGGGAGGCTGGATTCTAACACGACAAGCCTTCGATCTGGCTAACAAATTACCGGATTACAAAGAAAACATTCGGACTAAATTGCGCTCGATTCAATTGCCGAGCGGAGGACCGTTTTCAAAGATTTCGCGCACTTTTGAAGATTTGAAAAATGATCTTCCGGGTGCGAGGAAAGAGCTGTCGGTGCCCAAAAAGGACAGTGACAAGAACACTGCGGAACAGGCCACACCGGTTCAGGTAGTTAATGGAAAGGACGGGCGCTTGGAGTTTGTGCAGTCGATCCTGACTCCGGTGCTGGGACCACTCGGCAAGGCGGGGCTGGTGATCCTGTTGCTGATTTTCATGCTGATGCAGCGAGAGGATCTACGCAACCGCCTGATTCGTCTGATCGGCCAAGGACGCATCAGCGCGACCTCGCGCGCCATGGATGATGCCGGTTCGCGGGTTTCAAAATACCTGCTCATGCAACTCGTGGTAAATGTGACTTTTGGAATTTTCTTGGCAGTTGGCCTGTATTTCATCGGTGTGCCCAATGCAATTCTTTGGGGAGCGCTGGCTACGGTGTTGAGATTTATTCCTTACGTGGGGCCGTGGATCGCAGCGTTATTTCCTATTTTGCTAACCTTGGCCGTCTCGCCGGACTGGATCGCGCCGATTCTAACAGTCGGCCTGTTCGTCACTCTCGAACTGATCAGTAACAATGTGCTGGAGCCATGGCTCTATGGCTCTAGTACGGGAGTGACCCCTATTGCGCTAATCGTCGCCGCCTTGGTCTGGACTTGGTTATGGGGACCGGTGGGCCTCGTACTTGCCACGCCTCTAACAGTCTGCCTGGTGGTGATGGGACG
This sequence comes from Akkermansiaceae bacterium, assembly GCA_025362955.1. Taxonomy (GTDB): domain Bacteria; phylum Verrucomicrobiota; class Verrucomicrobiia; order Verrucomicrobiales; family Akkermansiaceae; genus Luteolibacter. The sequence continues at coordinate 7,225 of JANYFB010000160.1, read as the reverse complement.
GCACATTCCAAGGCTGGCCTTTCTGAGTATCGTCCTCAGCAACGAGGAGCCACTCACACCGGCGGAGGATTGCTATCACCGACTGCATCGCGTGGGAGAGCACGACGAGATGGAGTTGGTGGATCATTTTTTGAAATCTAATCCGCCCGCCGCCTTGTTCGACACGGTTCTCATTCCCGTGGTCATCGCTGCCGAGACGGACCATCGGTCGGGTCTGTTGGAAGTGGAGCAACTGGATTTCATCGAGCAGGGGTTGAGCGATATTTTGAATGAATTGGAACTACGACCTGACGCCACGCTGCCCGATCCAGTCGTGGAGCCAAACCTCAGGGTATGCTGCATTCCCGCGAGGGCATATCGCGATCAAATGGCGGGCGAAATGTTGGTGCAGTTGCTGAGGCAAAAGGGATTTTCGGCGCAGAATGTCCCTTCAAAAATGGCCTCCGGCGATTTGATTGGCTCGGTCAGGGAGGCCGAAGTCGATGTGGTCTGCATTTCCGCCGTGGCACCCACGACGATTATCCACGCAAGGTATGTCTGTTCAAAATTGCGGAGAAATTTCCCTGATTTGAAAATTATCGTTGGTCTTTGGGGAAACCCAAAGGCCGTGGAGTCAGCCAAACCGCTGCAAGAGTCAGGCGCCGATCTCATAGTCGCCAGTTTGGCCGACGCGATGGAACGGGTGGCGGGCTATGTGATGCCCGTGGTAGAACCAGAAAACTCCTAATTCATTCCGGGCAATTTGCAATGGATGCCGATGCATCTTGCTGGTCCTGATGCGGTTTTGGAGAGTCATTACTTTTTTATATATCTCATTATCTATCACTTACAGAAAAGACAGAGGATCCAATCTGGTGGTACATGGTCTGCGAAATGGATTGCCGACATGAAAACCAATCTAAATCACCTCATTTCCGCCCCTCGAATTTTCAAAAACCAGCCCGGTAAGTTGGGCTGGATACTGCTATGGCTGATAGGTATTCCGGTTCCACTTCTCCTTATTTTCTTTCTTCTTCGTGGTTGCACATGATGAAATCACGCGCTCTTCAATCCTCTTCAATCATCTCATGAATTTCCACGTTTCCAGTGAGTTGGACTACACTCTGAAAGGTCCAGCCGCTTTCCTATTTTCGCTGCGCTGTATTGAAACCGGGGGGCAGCAAATTGCCGCTGAATCGCTCGTAATCGACCCGCAAGTAGCCAGCGAGGAATTTTCTCTCGTCGGTGGGATGAACCGTTTCTCACGAATCAAAACGTTAAACCCGGGGCTTTTGAAAATTTCCTATCACGCGGATGTCAGCACATCGACCCGGATCGTGCCTGTCCAGAGTTTGAACGTGGATGGTCCCGGCAATCTCAGCCCGGAGGCGATTCCGTTTCTTTTCCCCAGCCGTTATTGCCAATCGGACCGACTCCGGCAGCAGGCACAGGACATGTTTGGGCATTTGAATACTCCCTACGATATTGCATCAGGCATTAGTGACTGGATATTTGAGCATACAGCCTACGTCAGCGGAAGTTCTGGAGAGACCTCGTCTGCGGTCGATACGCTTGAGCAGCGTCAAGGCGTCTGCAGAGATTTCGCGCATCTGGGAATTGCACTTTGTCGTTCGATGTCGGTGCCCGCGCGATATGCCACCTGTTATGCCCACCAGCTCAATCCGCCGGATTTCCACGCTTGTTTCGAGGTCTTCATTGACGGTTGGTGGTATGTGTTCGATCCCACCCGTCTCGCACCACTGAATGGCTTGGTCCGCATTGCGACGGGTAGGGACGCGGCGGATGCGGCAGTCTGCACGATCTTTGGAAATCCAGAATTGACCCGCAGCAGCGTTTCATGCGACTGCTCCGACATGAATTTCATCCCGGTGACCCGCGACAGTCTGGCCGAGCGACATGAACTGATTGCCCTGCTGTAACAAGGATCGCCTATGAAAATTTTTGAAGCTTCCCCCGATACGTGGGAGCGAATTCATCTGATTCACGAGACCTGTTATACCTATTCCCAGCCCGTGCAATTTCTTCCGCACCGGCTAGTACTTCGTCCCCGCGAAGGGCACGACGTGCGGCTCCATTCGCTGAATCTAACTACCACTCCGCCCTCCGATATTCGCTGGCACCGGGACATGCTGGACAATTCGATCGCCTATGCCGAATTCGAGGAAGCCGCCAGCGAACTCCGTATCCACAGCGAGTTCACCATCAGCGTGCCGCCCGCTGCGGAAGGTGGCCTGCCGCCGATTTTCGTCCCCCACCCTTCACTTGTTGCGGGCATCGAACAATTGGCTGCCATGCCTTTTCTCCAATATATCTATCCGCCAGAAGTCGCCAAGCTGCGCCAATGGTTCGGTGCCACTGGCCTAGCCCCTGCCTCCGGCAAAACGAGCGCGATTTTTGACGATTTGGCCATCCTCATCCACCGCGTCATCACCTATAACCGGCGTGAGGAAACGGGAGTCCAGTCCCCTGCGGAAACCCTTCGCCTCACCACCGGTTCCTGCCGGGACATGGCCGTCCTAATGATCGAAACCAGCCGCTCGCTCGGCTACCCCGCCCGCTTCGTGAGCGGCTATTTGGAAAGTGAAAGCTCGAAAGCAGGCCGCGGCTCAACCCACGCCTGGGCGGAAATTTACCTGCCGGACCTCGGTTGGACCGGCTATGACCCGTCCATCGGCAAACGGGTCGGACCGGGGCACATCGCCGTAGGTGTCAGCCATCACCCGCGCGGAGTCATGCCCGTGAGCGGTGGGTTTAATGGACTTTCGGGTGTGGGAAGTTCGCTGAAAGTGAATATCACAACGTGTCGGCTCCCGGCTCCGGTGAAGTCGCAATGAGTGACCGCTTCTTTCCCTTACGGCGAAACCGCCAGCCGCTCCGTGGTCGTCGCCCGTTCAAACAAAAAGCCATTTTCCTTGTAAGTCTTAAGGCGGAAATGAGTGGCGGTGGAAATCACGCCGTCTAGCGAGCTGAGTTTTTCGGATACAAAGCGGGCGACTTCGCGGAGATCGCTGCCTTCCACGACGACCATTAGATCATAGCCTCCGCTGGCAAGATAACAGGAAACGACCTGATCAAAACGGGCGACACGCATCGCCAGCCGGTCAAAGCCACCGCCGCGTTCGGGCGTCACCTTGACCTCAATAAACGCAGATACCGAGGTATCTCCCGTGGCCTCGGGATCGATGACGGCGTGGTAGCCAAGGATCGTGCCATCCGTTTCCCAATCGGCGATGCGCGCGGCGACCTTGGATTCATCTGAGGAAAGCAAATCTGCGAGTTCCTGATCGGTGAAGCGGGCCTTGCGGCGGAGAAGTTGGAGAAGCGGATCGGAGGACATGTCGGAAGAGGTTGATGGTTGAGAGTTGATGGTTGATAGCGAAGAGGAAGAGAGCTGCGGCGCAGTTTCAGAGCATCGGCTCTAACTATCAACCATCAACTCTCAACCATCAACTTCTTCAATCCCCCAAACAAATGCCCACTGCTTTCGCGGCTTGGACGAGTTCGCTGTCCGGTTGGACGAGGCGGAGTTGGTGGACGGCTTCTTCAATCAGCACGGAATCGACGTGATAGGCCTGATAGCTGACCATCCGCCCGAAGGCCCCTTCCGCCGCGAGTTTCACGGCCATAACGCCGAAGCGCATTCCAAGAATTCGATCGAGCGAAGTGGGCGAACCGCCGCGCTGAAGGTGGCCGAGAATGCAGGCCCGAGTGTCCTTGCCGGTCAAGTGGCCGATCCTCGCGGCAACCCGCTCCCCGATCCCGCCGAGCCGGACTTCGCCCGCGCAATTCGCGTCGATGGTGACGATATTGCCGTCTGGCATGGACGCGCCTTCGGCGACGACGACGAGAGTGCTGTGGTAACCTTGGGCGTCTCGGTCGTTGATGAAATCGGAAATTTTCTCGAAGGAAAAAGGGATTTCCGGCAGCAGAACCACGTTGGCCCCCCCGGCGATGCCGCCCCAGAGGGCGATCCAGCCGGCGTGGCGGCCCATGACTTCTAACACCATCACCCGTTTGTGACTTTCCCCCGTGGTGTGAAGCCGGTCTAACGCATCGACCACCGTAGAAACGGCGCTATCGAAGCCGAAGGTGAAGGCGGTGGCGCTGAGGTCGTTATCGATGGTTTTCGGAACGCCGATGATCGGCCAACCTTCTCGATAGAGTTGCAAGCCGGTGGTCAGCGAGCCATCCCCGCCAACGACAATGAGGGCGCTAATTTCCAACTGCTCCATGGTCTGCTTGGCCTTGGCGACGATTTCCGGCGGGACTTCCGCAATGTCGCCCTTGCCGACTTTCGCGGCGAAATGGCCCTTATTCGTCGTTCCTAAAATCGTCCCGCCGAGCTTGAGAATGCCGATGGTGTCCTTGGGCTTCAATACCGAGTAATCTCCCGGCGGTAGCAAACCCTCGAAACCATCGCGGAAGCCAATGACTTCCCAACCTAACTGGTCTGCCGCGCCGACGACGCCGTGAATGACTGCATTGAGGCCGGGGCAATCACCACCGCTGTTTAAAATTCCGATTCTCATGGAAGGCTATTGGGGAGTAGGCAGACTGAGGATCTCCCGTTCCCGATTCTCGACAGGTGCGCCGGAAGCTAACCATGGATCGTAAACCTCCCACCCTTGCCCGATCAATCCGCGGGCGCGGTTGAAGCGGTCCGGGTTGTTTAATACAACGACGATCAGACGGCGCGGGGTGGCACCTTTCGTGCCATCCGGCTTAAGGCGGACGAGTGGTTCACGGTCCATGCAAATGGAGACGCAGGGTCCGGCTGCATTCGTCGTGCCAGTTTTCAAGCCGAGAATTCCCGGCTCGCCCACGAGTTCGTTCGTGTTCTTTACGCGGTAGCCGCGTTTGCCCGCCGCGCTGCTGACGCTGACTTGGCGTTCCTTTTGGCGGACGATAAAATTGATAGCGTTTTTCTTCATCGCGTAAACCGAAAGCCGAGCGACATCCGCAGCGGTGGAATAGGCCTTCGCATCCGGGCGATCCAAGCCGTGGGGATTGGCAAAATGCGTTTGCGACATGCCGAGCGCCTTGGCGAGCTGGTTCATTTCCCCGACAAAAGTGGCCACCGGATCGCCGGTTTTTCCCCGACGGGTGTTGATTTCCCGGCCCACATGATCGGCGATGACGAGAGCTGCTAGATTGTCCGAGCCAAGGAGCGCTGAGTAAAGTGCGTCCCGCAGAGTGAGTTGGTCGCCGGGCTGGAGATTCATGGGATTCGGCCCGCCGACGAGGGTGATGGTATCTGGCGCGGTGATCATCGTAGTGCCCAAATCGGTCCCCGTTGCAGTCGCCCAATCCACGGTGACGATGGCGGTGGCGATCTTGGTAAGACTGGCGATAGGACGCCTGGCGGCTGCATTTCCAGCAATCAAGATTTTCCCGGAATAGGCCTCTACCACGATGACGCTCTCCGGCGCTTGAGCGGATGCGACGGACGGGAGCATGGCGGCTAACAGCGCCAATGATTGAAAAACCGGGAAATACTTCATAAGGTCAAGGCGCGGAGATTACCCGGCGAAAACGGCAACTCAACTCCAAAGGAACGACTTCTAGGATGACCGAGACGTTAGGCTGCGGTTCCTGCGATTTGGCGGATCGCCTTTTCGTTTTCCTCCATGGCCCTTACGATGATTCCGAAGATGAGGATCAGAAGGATTACCGAGTAAAACGCCCAAATCGTGCTTTTCCCGGCGGTGAAGCCATAATTGTGAAGGCCCACGCCGAGGAAATTCACATGCCACCAGGAAAAGGTGACCACGGCCCCGGTGAAGACGGCGGCGAAGTGCAGACCCCATTCACGGATGTAGCCGCCGAGGCGGGCGTGAAGGATCGAAAGGGTCCAGAGAACAATGAGCAGTGCGCCGTTTTCCTTCGGGTCCCAACCCCAGAAGCGGCCCCAGGAATCGTTTGCCCAGATGCCGCCGAGGACGGTGCCGACAAGGGCGAGAAAAAGCGTTAGGCAGATCATTCCATAGACAGCGCGGGTGAAAAAGCGCCGGGCATCACGGTCATCGTCCAACAGTCTCAACCCGCGGACGAGCAAATAGATGAAAGCAAGGAAGGCACTCAGCAACCCGGCAGCATAACCGAGGGTGATGGTGAGGACGTGGATGGTGAGCCAGTAGTTGGAATTCAGGACGGCCACCAGCGGATCCATGTAGTCCTTGGCATCGCCCAGCTCGAAGCGGCGAGAGAGAATAATCAACAAAGTGCCCATGATCGGCGCGATGCCGAGGGCAAAACGGCGGCGGGTCATCCCCTCGATTAGCAGTGCGATGAGGACCACCGTGGACGCGATGAAAATGATCGTGTCGTATAAATTTCCGACGGGCGGACGCTGCATGATGATGCAGCGTTCCACGATGGCGATGATGCAAAGCGTTAGGCCGGTGACAGTGGAAACCAGCGTGAGCCACGCGAGAATCGTGCCGGTCCTGCCTTTGCCCACCGTCCACATCGCGAGAGCCGTTAGGGTGCCTACGATGAAAAAGACGAGGGCGTTGAGGAACCAGTTCATCCGATAGAATCCGGCTTCCAATGCGATGTGTTTATATTCACCACGGGCTTCTGCACGGGCGGCGAGTTTGTCCCGGAGGGAAACGAGTTGCTCGCGGAAGGCTGGCTCGCTTTTGCCGAGCGAACGGGTCGTGGTTTCGAGGGCTTTGATGTCCTGAATGCCAAGTTGCGGGCTGTGTTTAGTATCGCTGATGGCGTTGAAAATGGCATTACCGGCGGTGAGCCAGGTGGGATCATCTTTGTCGGCGGGAGGCAGGATCATGAGTCCGAATTTCGCGAAATTCGCGGCATCGAAGACTTCCTCCAGCAATCCTTGGAGATGCGGCTCGATGGCTTGTCCCTGCTTCTGGGAGAGTGCGACCTGCTCGCGGATTTGCGGGGCAGTCATCATCACCGCGCTGATATCGGCATGTTCGTCGGGCGCGCCGTCCTTGCCGGAGCCATGCAATGTCACGCCAAAACGGGCGAAACCGAAATATCCTAACAGGCTCTCGTATTCGCGCAAATTGTAGGCCAGAGCGATGGTCTGGTTCTGCACGGGATCGCGCTTTTCCTTTTCCATTGCCTCGTAGGTTTTCGCGAGATCCACGAGTTTATCCCGGCCCGGTTCGATGTCCGAATAACTATAACGGTCGCGCTTGCCACGGGCCTTCACGCCGATGCCTTCAAGCACGGCTGAATTGTCGATGCGGAAGGT
>JANYFB010000098.1 GCA_025362955.1 Akkermansiaceae bacterium | reverse complement strand
GGTCTGGTGACCAGCAACGGCAGTTTCAACGCGACTTGGAATCTCAAAATCAATGGCGGCGAGTTACGAGCTGACGGTGGTTCGATCAATACTAACTTCGGCGCCTTTGGACTTAAAGGAACCGTCACAATCGGCGGCACGGTTGCTTCGATCATTACAAAAACCGCAGCGGCAAACTCCGTGATCAACGTCGGTGACGTGGTGGCTGGCAACTCCACGACGTTTAACGTCCCAGATATAACTAGCAGCGTGGCAACCGATCTCACGGTTTCTGTTCCCTTGGCCGACTTCCCAGGTGCGGTGACACCTTTTGCTCCCGTAGCGAGCGGACTCACCAAGTCCGGCGTGGGAACGATGGTTCTTTCGGTCGCTCCCACTTACACCGGAGATACCACTGTCCTAGGCGGCACGCTGAGCTTGCCGACAGCGACATCTCTAGCAGACACTTCGAGTGTCCTACTTACAACCAACACGGTATTGGACTTACCATACGTCGGCATCGACACAGTGGCCAAGCTCTTCATCGACGGAGTTCAGCAATTAACCGGGACTTGGGGCTCACCCACTTCCGGGGCCGCTCACACCAGCACACTCTTCACCGGAACTGGAAAACTGCAGGTCGGTTCCGATCCTTATGAGAACTGGATCTTGGGCTTCTATCCCGGCTCAACCAATCCTGCGATCATTGGACACCTTGCCGACCCTGATTCCGACGGCGTAGCAAACATGGTGGAATATCTCCTCTCGAGCAGTCCTGCCAACGGTGCACAATCCAACCTGCCCACCTCGGTGACGTCGGGGACAAACCTGATCTTCACTTACACCCGCTTGAAAGAGGCCGTTACCGCAGGCTTTATTCCAACGGTCGAGTATTCTTCAACTCTCGATATTGGAAGCTGGACCACCGCCACCGCCGGGATGACCGGAGTGGTGGACAATGGCACTACCGAAACCGTTACCGTCACCATCCCCATTCCGGTGGGTGTTACGGATCTGTTCGCCCGTCTCATTGTGACCAAGCAACCTTAATCAGATATCCCCATCGTGGCGGACTCCTTCCCAAGCGGAAGAGTCCGCCACTTTTTGTCGGGACTTTATAACATCAGTGCAACTCCGTCACCTTTCCGGGTGTTTACTTTCTAACAACCCAACACTTCGGGAATGATATGAATGATACCATGCGTATTCTAGCAGCGATGCTATCTGCGGCACCGCTTTTGTGTGCGGCGCCAGAAATCACGGATTTTGAACAAGACTGGAAATTTTTCCGCGGAGAGCAAGCGGGAGCGGAGGCGATATCACAAAATGAAACAAAGTGGGCATCCGTGAAGCTGCCGCACGACTGGAGCATCGAAGGACCGTTCGCTGAAACCAACCCCACCGGCGGCGCGGGCGCTTTCATGCCCAGCGGCATCGCATGGTATCGAAAGCATTTCACACTCCCCGCCAATCCCGGGAGCGTCGCAATTCAATTCGACGGCGTGATGCAAAACAGCGACGTCTGGATCAACGGATTCCACCTCGGCCACCGCCCGACTGGCTATGTCGGCTTCAGTTATGACCTAACATCCCACCTCAAGCCAAGCGGGGAAAACGTCATCGCCGTCCGCACTGATACCTCAGCCCAACCTGCCTCCCGCTGGTATTCTGGCGCGGGAATTTACCGGCACGTTCGGCTGTTAGTGACCCATCCGGTGCATATCATTGAAAACGGAGTTTTCGTTTCCACCCCGGATGTTTCACCTCAGAAGGCCACGGTGAAAATCTCTACTGCCATCACAAATCAAACCCAAGTCACCGGGAAAGTGATTGTGAGGACCACGCTCCTCTCTGCTGACAAGAAAGTCGCCGGGATGATGGAAACCGGCGTAAATCTAGCAGCCAGCGGCAATGAAAATGTCGCACAGCAACTCATTCTCGCCTCTCCACAGTTATGGGATTTGGATGCCCCGCACCTTTACACGGTCGTCAGCGAGCTCCGCGCCGGAACCGGAGTCGTCGATACCCATACTACATTGTTAGGAGTCCGTTCCGCACGATTTGAGCCAGAAACCGGGTTTTGGTTGAATGGTAAAAATTTCAAACTCAAGGGCGTCTGTCTGCACGCGGACGGTGGCGCATTCGGTGCCGCAGTTCCGCTTTCCATTTGGGAAGATCGCTTGAAAAACCTGAAAACCGTCGGCGTGAATGCGATCCGCACTGCCCATACCCCACCCTCTCCAGACTTTTTAGACCTGTGCGACCGCATGGGATTTGTCGTGATGGATGAAATGTTTGACTGCTGGACGGTGGCAAAAAATCCTTCCGACTATCATTTATTTTTCAAGGAATGGTCAAAGATCGACGAGCGGGATGCGATTCTTCGTGATCGAAACCATGCGTGCATCATTCTTTACAGCGTCGGAAATGAAATTCACGACACCCCACATCCGGAAAGCGCCAAGCCCATTCTAGCAGGTCTGGTGGAAGTCGCGCACGCCGCCGATCCCACCCGACCCGTTACCCAAGCATTGTTTCGACCAAACGTCAGCCATGACTACGACAATGGCCTAGCGGATATTCTAGATGTCGTCGGCCAGAACTATCGGGAGCAGGAAATCATTGCCGCCCACGTCCAGAAACCCACGCGAAAAATCGTCGGTACGGAAAATGGGCACGACCGCAAGGCGTGGCTCGCGCTCCGCGACAATCCGCCTTACGCCGGGCAGTTTCTATGGACGGGCATCGATTACCTGGGTGAATCTCGCCACTGGCCGATCATCGGTCACGGCTCTGGATTGCTCGACCGCACCGGCACGATCCGCCCGCTTGCTCGCGAACGCCAGAGCTGGTGGAGCGACGTGCCGATGGTCGCCATCGCCCGCCGCCTTTCCAACACCGATGAAATGCCTGCTGATCCCGGTTACGGTGCGGAAGAACGCCACACTCAGGTATTGTTCTCCGATTGGACGCCACAGAACCTGCAAACCCACGACGAGCAGGTGGAAATATACTCTAACGCCAAGGAGGTGGAATTATTCCTCAATGGCAAATCACTCGGGATGAAACCTCTTAACGCAGACGCATCAGCCCGCACTTGGAAGGTTTCCTTCGCTCCGGGAACCTTGAAGGCCGTTGCTAAAAACGACGGACGAATCGTCGCCACCGAAGAATTGCAAACCGCCGGAAAACCGGCGAAAATTATGCTGCTGACGGAAACTAAGAAACTCTCTGCTGACTGGAATGAGGTGGCAATTGTGCGTGCCAAAATCGTCGATGACAAAGGCGTTGAGATTCCTCGTGCGAGTGATTTGATCGATTTCAAAGTATCTGCTTCCGGTGTCATTGCCGCAGTGGACAATGGTGATAACGCGAGCCATGAACTCTTCCAAGCTCCCTCTCGTCACGCTTTTCAGGGCGAGTGCGTCGCATTCGTGAAAGCAACCGGGATGACCGGTGACATTATCCTAACAGCATCTTCTCCCGGATTGACGGCTGGTTCGGTGACCATCACCTCCGCAACTAGAAAATAGATGAAAGCCCTCATTCTAACATTAATACTTAGTGGGTCCGTGATGGCGGAAGTCAAGCTTGCCAGCCCCTTCACCTGCCACATGGTTTTGCAACGCGACATGAAGGTTCCGATATGGGGCACTGCGGATGCGGATGAAAAAGTTACTGTGGCATTTGCCGGACAGAAAGTTTCCGTGAAAGCCGCCGCGAATGGCGAATGGCGTGCGGATCTCGAACCCTTGAAAACCTCGGCGGATAGCAGGGACCTCACGATTACCGGTTCAAACACAGAACAGCCGTTGATTTTGGACGACGTGTTAGTGGGAGAAGTCTGGCTGGCTTCAGGACAGTCAAACATGGACTTTTCCATGTCGAAAAAAGTCAAATATTTCGCAGGTGTTGTGAATGAGGATGAAGAAATCGCCGCCGCGAAATTTCCACTCATCCGTATGTTCACCGGCACTGCTAGCAAGTCCTACACGCCACAATCTTCGGTCGGTGGGGAATGGAAAGTCTGTAGTCCGGAAACGGCTCCATCTTTTTCCGCAGTCGGCTATTTCTTCGCCCGCGATTTGCAGAAAGAAATCCAGACCCCTGTCGGGATTGTCACATTGGCTTTTGGTGCAAGCACCGCAGAAGCATGGATTCGTCGCGAGGCACTGACTGCGGATCCGATGTTGAATCCGATGCTGAATCGTTTTGACACGGCGGTACATGATTTTCTCACGAATCCCCCGCCCCTCGTGGCGTCAACGACTCCTAACGTCAAATTCGGCTCGAAGGATCCCTCACAGGACCAACACAACCCCACGGTCTTGTTCAACGGCATGATCCGTCCTGTCATCCCTTTTGCGATTCGCGGTGTCATCTGGTATCAGGGAGAATCCATTGTGGGTGGTAGCACGGGAGTCGCACTCTATCCACAAGTGCAATCAACCCTCATCCACGATTGGAGACAGCTTTGGGGTGAGGGAAATTTTCCATTCTATATCGTGCAACTCGCCGGACAAGAAGCTGCCAGCAATAGTCCGCTCGTCCGCCAAGCCCAAGCCTCGGTCCTCTCGCTTCCCAACACCGGAATGGCTGTCACTACCGACATCGGCGAGGCGAAAAACGTCCATCCGCATAACAAACAGGATGTGGGCAACCGACTGGCACGCATTGCAATGGCCAATGTCTATGAAAAGAAAATCGAATTTTCCGGTCCTGTGTATGATTCCATGAAAATCGAGGGTAACTCCATCCGCGTGGAATTCACCCATACTAACGGCGAGCTCGTGGCCAAGGACGGTGGACCTCTCAAATGGTTTGAAATTGCCGGTGCGGACATGAATTTCCTCCCTGCCGAGGCTAAAATCGACGGCGACTCAGTGGTCGTGAGTAACCCGCAAGTATCCACTCCAATAGCCGCACGCTATGCTTGGGTGAATTTCCCCGACGGCTGTAATCTCTTCAATGCCGCCGGTCTGCCCGCCGCGCAATTCTGCACCGACACCCGGCCTGCCAACTAACTTTGAATTATGAACGGAAAACGATTATTCATTCACTTACCTTGTTTCACCATCGTCGCATGGGTTTCATCATTCCCGGCATTTGCACAAACTGCCAATCCGCTGGCCGATGGTGGAAATTCCCAAGGCTTCGACATGGCACCGGAAACCCGTCTCGAAGTTGTGGAAGCCGCCGTTGCACGGATTCCCACGAAACTTCCGCCCGGCCCCTTCCAGCCAACATGGGAATCGCTCAAGAAAAACTATCAGGTTCCGCAATGGTTCAATGGCGCGAAATTCGGCCTCTTCATGCATTGGGGGCTCTATTCCGTGCCCGCGCATCATAACGAGTGGTATGAAAAACACATGTATGGCGCGGATCGGAAATGGCACGAGGAACACTTCGGCCCGCAGGATAAATTTGGTTACAAGGATTTCATCCCGCTCTTTAAGCAGGAGAAATTCGATCCCGATGCTTGGGCCGAACTCTTTAAAAAATCAGGAGCGAAGTTCGTAATCCCAACCGCGCAGCATCACGAAAATTTCGCGCTGTGGGACAGCGCTGTGACACCCTTCAATGCCAAGCAAATGGGGCCCAAGCGCGATTTGATAGGCGATCTCGCGAAGGCCGTTCGGAAACAAGGACTCAAGTTCGGTGTATCAAATCACGGTATTGAAAATTTCCAATTCATCAATCCGCCCGGAGACTTGACGAACATCCTTAAAGCCAACCACGCCGACCTCTACGATCCAAAGTGGGCAGATTTCTATAATGTCGCCGACCGCAGCGATGAGGCCTGCAAAAAGTTTCTCCTCAACTGGTATGCACGCAACGTCGAGCTAATCGATAGTTACCAACCCGATATGCTATGGTTCGACAACGGGGTGGATCAACGCTTTCTTGATCCACTCAAGCTCCAACTCGCCACCTACTACTACAACCGCGCGAAAAGCTGGGGCAAGGATGTTTCTATCAGCACCAAGAAGGCTGCCTATTCACCGACTGATAAAAATACGGAGACCATTGGTTCGATCATTGACTTCGAAAAAATCGGTGGCCGTTCGCCTTCCGGTATCCGCACCGGGGCATGGCAGGTTGACGAGCCTATCGGCAGCACTTGGGGTTATACCAGCGATATGCACGTCAGCAGCCCGGGTTCAATCATTGGCAAGCTTGTGGATACAGTAAGCAAGAATGGCACATTGCTACTTAATCTTTCACCCAAGGCGGACGGGACTTTTCCACAAGAACAACAAACTACCCTACTCGAAATCGGCCAATGGCTCGGCGTAAACGGAGAAGCCATCTACGACACTCATAACTGGACCCAAGCTAGTGAAGGCGGACGGGGAAAAATGAACCTTCATTTCACCGTCAAGGGTGACGCACTTTATGCCATTATCGTAGGTAATTGGCCTACAGGAGAACTGGTCATCGCCTCCCTGGCCGATGGTGCATCCTCCGGGAAAATTAGCGCTGTCACGCTGGTGGGCTCCAACACAAAATTACAGTTCACCCAAGACTCCACCGGATTGAAGGTAAGACTCCCCGGCACCGCTCCCTGCAAATACGCATACTCGCTTAAGATCATCGGCGCGAAAACTAATCCTGCCACCGCGACTCTTTCCGGAAATCCCCAGTAAAAAACCTTCATGCACTTTCACTCTCTAGTCGCCGCGACCATACTATTCTCAGGCGCAAATCAGCTCTACGCGGCAGCGCCGACCTCTGCTTTACCGCCCTCCCCTCGCATAAGTTATAACTTTAATTCCGGCTGGAAATTCATTCGAGAAGACGTGGCGGATGCCAACCAAATCGCCTTCAACGACTCAAAATGGAGCAATGTCAGCGCTCCGCATACATACAATGACGTTGATTCCTATAACGACATCATTAGCCACAGTGGAGGCGACCGAAAGGCATTTTCAGGCATCACTTGGTATCGCAAACATTTTAAACTCCCTGCGGGCGGAAAGGGCGGGAAGGCCTTTTTGGAATTTGAAGGACTGAAACAAGCCGGGCGCTTTTGGGTAAACGGCAAGTTGGTCGGCAGGTTTGAAAACGGCATCACCGCTTGCGGGCTCGACCTGACGGACTTCGTGAATTTTGGCGATGCAGACAATGTCATCGCAGTGAAAGTGGACAACAGCAACGACTACTCCGAACAAGCAAGCGGTGCTGGTTTCGAATGGATGGGTCGCGCCTTCAATCCGAATTACGGCGGGCTCAATCACGACATTCGGCTGCACCTGACAGGCAAGGTCTATCAGACACTGCCGCTTTTTGAAAACTTGAAAACGACGGGCACCTATATCTATCCATCCAATTTTCAGATCAAGGATAAAACCTGTGACGTGAATATTGAGGCCCAAGTTCGTAACGAGTCCGGCGACCAGCAATCGATCACCCTAACCGCCGTCGTGGTGGATGCGGATGGAAAGGTCTGCGCGAAAATTGAAAGCGATCCTCTCGACTTGGTGAGTGGTCAAACTGAAATCTTTTCTGCCACTGCCAAACTGACCGACGCAAAATTTTGGAGCGATACACAGCCCTATCTTTATAATGTTTACTCCATGCTCACCGTGGACGATAAGGTCGTGGATATGCAGAAAATCCATACCGGTTTCCGCAAAGCAGAGTTTAAGGGCGGCGTGGGTACGGGTGGTGTTTATCTAAATGATAAATTTGTCTGGCTGACCGGTTACGCACAACGCTCTTCCAACGAATGGGCGGGCCTTGGCGAGGCATTTCCTGATTGGATTCATGACTTCAACGCGCAGTTCATCCGCAGCACGCACGCAAACTATATCCGCTGGATGCATATCTCACCGCAGGCCGTGGACGTTCGTGCCTGTGACAAGGCGGGAATCATCCAAGCCTGTCCCGCAGGTGACAAAGAGGGCGACCCGACCCTTGATAAGCGCCTGCAACCCGCTGTCGCCAGCCGCCAGTGGGAGCAACGCATGGAAGTCATGCGGGACTCAATGATTTATTTCCGCAACAACCCGAGCATTTTATTATGGGAAGCGGGCAACAACGGCGTCACCACCGAACACCTGACGCAAATGGTGGAATTACGGAAAGAACTCGATCCCAAAGGCGGACGCGTGATGGGTTGCCGCACTTTAAACGAACCTACAGCCACACCCATCGCCGAGTACTTCGGTGTGATGATTGGTCAGGACGATAAAAAAGATGGTCGTAAAGGGCCGTCCGATCAGTTCCGCGCCTACAGTGACGAGCGCCGCGACCGCGCGCCTTTCATCGAGACGGAGGATTTCCGCGATGAGGCCGCCCGGCGCTTTTGGGATGACTTTTCTCCGCCCCACATGGGTTTCAAAAAGGGGCCTAACGACACCTACTCCTGGAACTCGGAAACCTTCTGTATTGCCGCAGCGGAGCGCTACGATGCATACGCACGTAATAAGATCTCAAACACGGACGCGGCCCATTCAAAGTGGGCGGGCTATGCTTCGATTTATTGGTCGGACTCTAACGCCGACGGTCGCCAAGATAGCAGCGAAGTCTGCCGTGTCAGCGGAAAGGTGGATTCCGTGCGGCTTCCGAAGCAGGCCTATTATGTCTATCGCGTGATGCAGAACGACGCGCCGGACATTCACATCATTGGTCACTGGAATTATCCTCCTAACACAGTCAAAACAGTTTACGTCGCGGCAAACCATTGCGACGCAGTGGAATTTTTCGTAAATGGCAAATCCAAAGGCAGCGTGAAAACGCCGACGAATGGCTATATCTTTGCTTTTCCTGAAATTAAATTTGAAGCTGGAAAAGTCAGTGCGGTTGCGAAATCCAATGGAACGATCGTCGCACATGAAGAAATCGAAACGGCAGGTGAGGCCAAAACCGTGAAACTCACCCCGCATATTTCGCCCGACGGGTTGTTAGCCGATGGGTCGGATGTGGCACTCTTCGATGTGGAAGTTGTGGATGCGCAAGGACGGCGTTGTCCTACCGACGAGGGCCGCGTGGACTTCAAACTGGAGGGACCAGCCATCTGGCGCGGCGGCTATAACAGCGGCAAAACCCAATCTATCAACAATCTCTGGCTCGACACCGAATGTGGAATCAACCGCGTCGCCATCCGCTCCATTTCAACCGCCGGGCCCATCACCCTCACCGCCTCACGCGGAGGTTTGGGAACCGCCACGATCAAAGTCGAATCCAAGATGGTTCCGACTAAGGACAGGTTATAATAATGAATTGTCAAACCAGCATCGTGAACGACTCAAGCCGCTTTTTTAATCTCATGGCCGCAGTGATCGGCGTGGGATTGCTAGCGGTTTCCGTTGATGCTCAGCCGGCAAGCGAGGCGGAACATCCCCACGCTACCGGCTCTCGGACAGCATCTGAACCTGCCGATCCCAAACTACCGTCCTTGTTCCTCATCGGCGATTCTACCGTGAGAAATGGTCAAGGCACTGGAACCGGTGGACAATGGGGCTGGGGCGACTTTCTTGCTCCGTTCTTTGACACGAACCGCATTAATGTTGTGAATCGTGCGTTAGGCGGCACAAGCAGCCGCACCTACTATCGCGACCAATGGCCTCGTGTGCTGAATATAATCAAACCCGGCGATTTTGTCATCATGCAGTTCGGCCACAACGACTCCTCTGCAGTTAATGACGCAAGCCGCGCCCGTGGCACGATCAAAGGTGCGGGCGACGAAACTCAGGAAATTGACAATCTCATTACCCAACAACACGAGATTGTTCATTCGTTTGGTTGGTATGAAAAAGCCATTATTGCCGAGGTGAAGGCGAAACACGCGACGCCGATGGTGTGTTCACTTATTCCCCATAATGATTGGAAAAATGGCAGCGCCGCCCGCAACAAGAATGACTATGCAGGTTGGGCTGGAGAAGTCGCCAAATCTGAATCCGTGGCATTTCTCGATATCAATGAAATCATCGCACGCAAGTATGATGAACTCGGGCAGGAAAAAGTGAACCCATTGTTCATCGTCGGTGCCGGTCCCCATACCAGCCAAGCAGGCGCGGAGACAAACGCCGCTTGTGTCATCGCCGCAATCAAAGGGCTCAAAGATAATCCACTGTCTAAATTCTTTTCTGACAAGGCAACAAATATTGCCCCAGCGGATTTGAGTCAGCCCGCTCCCGACAAAAACCAAACTGAGTAATTCAATGAAAAAAACATATCATCTTTCCACGCTATTTCTAGCAATCAGTAGTGCGTTTCTGTGTGCTCAGACCTCCTTTAATTTTGATTTCGGAGGTAAAGGCATGGCGGGTTCCAAACGCGTATCCCCAACCGATATTTATTCCACTCAGACCGGTTATGGCTTCGAACCCGGCGCGACAGTGACAGAAGGTAACCAGGCCATCACCAGTGCGGCGCCCTTTTATTTTTCCGTCAAACTGCCTGATGGAAACTATAAGGTTAGGGTGTTGTTCGGAGACAAAACAGGCGAATCTACAACTACAGTGAAGTCGGAACTGCGCCGACTGATGGTGGAAAAAGTTCATGCGGCTCCCGGTAAATCGGAAGACCGCAGCTTCATCAATAACGTGCGAACCCCGAAATTTTCCGGAGAAAATCGTGTGTCTCTCAAGCAACGCGAAATGACTACCGAACTCTGGAACTGGGACGAAAAATTAACCCTTGAATTCAACGGGGATCATCCAACCATCTCTGCCCTGAAAATCGAAAAGGTCGATGTCCCCACTGTGTATGTGTTAGGTGACTCGACAGTGTGCGACCAACCGGCGGAACCATGGAACAGTTGGGGGCAAATGCTGCCACGCTTTTTCAAACCGGAAGTTGCCGTGTCCAATCATGCGGAATCCGGTGAGACTCTTGGTGGCTCCCTCCATGCCAAGCGGTTTGATAAAGTATTTAGCCAGATGAAAAAGGGCGATTATCTATTTGTTCAATTCGGCCACAACGACCAAAAGGAAAAGGGCGAGGACAGGATAGAAACCTATAAAACCAATTTGAAAATGGTTATTTCACGCACGCGTGAACTCGGAGGCACGCCGGTGTTGGTCACTTCCATGGAGCGCAAAGGCGGCGTGGATCATGATACACTGGTCGGTTATCCCGATGCGGTTATCGCCGTGGCAAAAGAACAAAATTGCGCGTTGATCGATCTGCACGCGATGAGCCGCGTTTTCTATCATGCACTTGGCGCGGACTTGGCCAAGGCATTCCAAGACGGAACCCATCATAACAATTATGGAAGCTACGAGCTTGCCAAGTGCATCATTGAAGGAATCAAACAAGCAAAGTTGCCATTGGCGGAATCCATTGTAGATGACTTCGGCGATTTTTCCCCATCAAAGCCTGATGCGGTTGCCACGTTTCTAATGCCTGTTAGCCCTGTCAAGTCGGCCGATAAACCGCTTGGAAACTAACCGGATCACACCATTTTCATGACTTCGAATGCTCCATCGGTCAGGAAATTCACATCGCGAATTGCGCTCGTCCTCCTGCTATCTGGGCCGTTGCAAGCTGGGGATGTTACCGGAAAATTTCTGGCAAATCCAGAGCCATGGTTCGCCAGCCCTGAAGCCGTAAAAACAGCCTCCAACATTCTTTCTTACCAATCCGAACTAGGCGGTTGGCCGAAAAATACCGATACCACTTCAAAACCCTTCCAAGGCAATCGCTCAGAACTCAAACCTACGTTTGATAACCACGCGACCACGGACGAGTTGAGATTCCTAGCCCGTATTTTCAATTCGACCCACGACAAGCAATACCAGCATGCGTTCGAAATGGGAGTGGATTATATACTCAAGGCTCAGTATCCCACTGGGGGGTGGCCACAATTTTATCCGCCTGACAAACAATACCACCGGCATATCACTTTCAATGATGATGCAATGGTCCGCGTAATGATTTTCCTTCGGGAATTATACACTTCAAATAGTTATGTATTTTTGGACACCGTACGGAGAGAGGCGGCCCGCGCCGCCTTCACGCGCGGCCTGGATTGCATCTTGAAGTGTCAGATCCGAGTAAATGGTAAATTGACCGCATGGTGCGCCCAGCATGACGAGATCGACTATAGTCCCCGTCCGGCCCGGGCCTTCGAGCTTGTCTCGCTGAGTGGGGCCGAGTCGGTCGGCATTACCCGGCTATTGATGAGCGTTGAACATCCCGGCCAGGATGTGATCACTGCTGTTGAATCGGCGGTTGCGTGGTTCCGTGTTGCGGCTCTTAAAGGAATCCGCGTGGACGAGATTTCCGATCCCAAGTTCCCGAAAGGCAATGACCGGCAAGTGGTCGCCGATCCCGCCGCTCCCCTACTGTGGGCCCGATTTTACGAAATTGGTACCAACTTGCCGATTTTCTCTGATCGCGATGGAGTCGCAAAGCATGAACTGGCCGAAATCGGCTACGAACGCCGGAACGGATACCGTTGGTTGTACAACTGGCCACAGCCGCTCTTGAACCAAGAGTATCCACGATGGCAAGAATCCATTCGCGGCGAGCGCTCCAAGTGAGCGGAGGATTATTGTGTGAAATGAAGAACCCACATCCACGGAAATCGACGCGTGCATTTTTCACGCACATTGGCAATGTCCTGCCGGATAACGACGATCGTAGTAAAATAATGACAGTTCCAACAAGCATACGACCATGACCCCATATTTCCTGAAAAATTTTTTACCGATTTTGTTAACACTCATCGCTCATGTCTCTGCATTCGCAGCTGACGGCGGCTATCTTTTTGTGACATTTAAGGGTGAAAAATCTCCCCTGACGGAGCAGATCTATTTCGCGTTGAGTAAGGACGGTCGCCAGTGGGATGCGTTGAACGGCGGAGATCCGGTTTTGGTTAGCAAGCTTGGCGACAAAGGCGTCCGCGATCCGTATCTTTTGCGCTCCCACGATGGTAAAACATTCTATATTCTGGCGACGGATCTCTCGATTAATTTAACCCACGACTGGAAAAAGGCACAGACGGCGGGAAGCAAATCCATCGTGATATGGGAATCGACGGACTTGGTGCATTGGTCACCGCCGAGGCTCGTGCGCGTGGCCGCTGCGGATGCAGGTTGCACTTGGGCTCCCGAGGCTGTGTATGACGAAGCCACTCAAGATTATTTGGTTTATTGGGCTTCAACCAATCGGAGTGATAAGTTCGCAAAACAGCGCATCTGGGCCGCCAGAACGAAGGATTTTCGGACCTTCGGCGTACCGTTCATTTATATTGAGAAACCGGGTCATGTCATCGACACGGATATTGTTCGCGAAGGTAACAAATACTACCGCTTCTCGAAGGACGAGCAATTCAAGGCGATCACCATGGAGGTCAGCGACCAATTGATGGGTCCTTGGCACGACAAACCTCAGTTTTCTCTTTCAAAGTTGCAGGGGTATGAAGGTCCCGAGTGTTATCAGCTCAAACCGGCCGCTGACGGTAAGCCCGCGATCTGGTGCCTCGTTCTGGACCTTTACAGTCAAGGAAAAGGCTATCAGCCATACGTGACCGAGGATCTGGCGTCAGGGCAATTTAAGGATGGCCCGAACTTTAGTTTTCCTTTCCTTTTCCGCCACGGATCAATCTTGCCACTTAACGTAGCGGAATATGATGGACTCGCAACAGCCTTGGGCAAACCCGCTATTAAAAAATGAACTTACTTCACTCGCAAACGCAGGGAAGTTGAAGTGTTCTTCAAGATTTTCTCGGCAAGTTCTTTTGATCTAACTGAAAAACGGCGGCAGATGTTATTGTGAAAATTCACTGCTATTGGCCGATCTTCAGGCCGCTCCCAGCGTCGGGAAAATGGTGCGCGCGACAGGACTCGAACCTGAACAGGGTTGCCCCCACTAGAACCTGAATCTAGCGCGTCTACCAATTCCGCCACGCGCGCACATCATTGATTGGTCGGGCGGGAAAACATCATGTCGGCAAGTAGATTGCAATCCCGTTTTCCGAAAGTTTCCGGAGAATGAAATCCGAGCGCTGCAATCCGCCGGTTTTCGGCGTTGCCAAACCGGTTATTACTCAACCACGCTGGCCCCATGCAGAAGGCCACGCCGTTTATTCTCGTCCTCATCCTCGCCGTCCTAGCTGTGTTCCTTTCGGTGCGCTCCCATCAACCGCCCCTTACCGGCCCGCTGCCGCCAGTCGAGGCGGCTGCGGCAGATCCCGGAGAGTCCGACGCGATCACCCCTCCGGTCAACACCACAGCCGCGAAGACCATGCCCCGCCCGTGGCCTCAGGCTTCTTCCGACATTGCTCCTGACAAGGGTGCCACCTTTGGAACCTTGGAAAATGGCTTCCGCTACATCATCTATCCAAATGCCGAGCCGCCCAAGCGGGTCTCCCTTCGTCTCCACATCGCCGCTGGCTCTCTGATGGAAGCGGACGATCAGCAGGGCCTCGCGCATTTCCTTGAGCACATGGTATTCAATGGTTCCAAAGATTATTCCGCCGAGGATCTCGTCCCGAAAATGCAGCGGCTTGGAATCTCGTTTGGTGCACACATCAATGCCCACACCTCATTCGACGAAACCGCCTACATGTTAGACCTACCGGATCTCTCGCCGGACACCCAAAAACTCGGCTTCACCGTGATGCGGGATTTCGCCGATGGCGCACTGCTTACAGGCGAGGAAATCGACAAGGAACGCGGCGTGATTCTATCAGAAAAAGTCAGCCGTGACAGCGTTGAAACCCGCATTATGGAGCAGCAATTCGCAAAACTTCTTCCGGGTTCCCTTGTCACCAAGCGCTTTCCCATCGGGATTGAAGATGTGATCAAATCCGCCCCGCGCGAACGTTTCGTAGATCTCTACTCCCGCTTCTATGTCCCGAACCGGATGACTTTCATCGTAGTCGGAGACATCGACGCCAAGGAGATGAAGGAAAAAATCGAGACAACCTTCAGCTCGATGTCTAATCCCACCCAACCGGGAAAAAACCCGGTTCTCGGACCGATCAAGCAGCCCGAGGGCGTCGAAACCGCCGTTTTTGCCGACAAGGAAATAACTTCCACCGATGTCTCGCTCATGCTCATTCGGCCTTACGTCGAAAAGCCAGACACCGCCGCTAACAGGGCCCAACACATGACCCTCGAAATTGCCCACTCGATCATTGGCAGACGGTTTGAGCGGCTTTCTAAAATGGAAGGATCCGCCATCGCATCCGGCACCATTTCCAACAGCAACCTCTTCAATTATGTCGAAATCGGCTCCATTGATGTCACCGCTGCCGACGACCGCTGGCAGGAGGCAGTGCCGATTTTGGAGCAGGAATTCCGCCGCGCCATCGACCACGGTTTTACCGATGCGGAACTCGCTGAAGCGAAATCCAACGTGCTCAATGCCTATGAACAGGAGGTAAAACAAAAAGCCACCCGCAAGTCCGAGGCCATCGCTACTGGCCTCGCCGACACTGTGAATGACAACGACGTTTTTTCCGACCCTCTAACCGATCTTGCCCTCGCGAAGCATGCCCTTGATTCCATCGACATCCAAGCGTGCCACCAAGCACTGAGGAAATTCTGGGAAGCACCAGGATTCCATCTGGTTCTAACGACAAAGGAAAAGCCTAACAATGCCGAAAAAGATCTTGCGGCGCTTTTCGATGAATCCCATGGAAAGGCAGTGGCCGCACCCTCCGCCCATGCGCTCCAGACCTTTGGTTACACGAATTTTGGCAAGCCCGGGAGCGTGGCTTCTCACAAGGAGATCAAGGATCTTGGCATCACCCAGCTCGTCCTATCGAACCAAGTGCGCGTGAATCTCAAGCCGACCGATTTTGAAAAGGGAAAAATCCGCCTGCTCGCCAGGATCGGCTCCGGCAAGCTCATCCAGCCCAAGAACATGCCGATGCTGGATGCCTTCGCCACTGCGGTTTTCGAAGGCGGCGGCCTCGGTAAGCACTCGAACGATGATCTCCAACAGATTCTAGCAGGGAAAAATGTCGGCTGCTCTTTGGCAATTGGCGAAGACGCGTTCACCCTCGGAGGAACCACCACCCCGGCGGATTTCACGACTCAGGTCCAGCTCATGTGCGCCTCCCTAACTGATCCCGGCTACCGTGAGGAAGCGCTGTGGCAGTTTCAAAAGGCAATCCCCATGCTCTATCAGCAACTCAAGCACACCGCCGCCGGACCTCAGAAAGATATGGAAGCCTGGCTCTATGGTGGAGACTCGCGCTTTACCATTGCTCCCGTGGAGAAACTTTCCGCTTACACGATCAACGATGCTAAAAAGTGGCTCACCCCCGAACTCACCAAAGGCTACCTTGAACTCACCATCGTGGGAGATTTTGAAATCGAAAAAATCCAGCCCGCACTCCTTGCCACCTTTGGAGCCATTTCCACTCGTGCCTCGTCCCCACCGGCTTTAACGGAAGCTCGCAAGATTCAATTTCCCAGTGCTCCCGCCGCCAAGACTTTCACTTACGAGTCAAAAATTCCGCAGGGTATAGCCAGCACGCTTTGGCAAACCGTCGGTATCCGGGGAAATCTCAAAGAGTTCCGCCGCCTCAATATTGTAGCGGAAATCTACAGCGACCGCATCCGCCAGGAAGTCCGGGAAAAACTCGGTGCCTCTTACAGCCCGGATGCCGGTGCTGCTGGTTCCGATGCACTTGAAGGAGTCGGCTACATCATGGGCCAGAGCGTCGGAAAACCCGAGGATCTTGAGCTGCTACTCAAGACCATGCGCGACCTCGCCGATAAATTCGCCAAGGAAGGTGCCACCGCAGACGAACTTGACCGCGCCCTCAAGCCCACCCTCGGTCAGCTCGCCAAATCACTCCGCGACAACGGTTACTGGCTCGCCACCGTCATGAGCCAATCCCAAAGCGACCCCGGCCGTCTGGATCTTGCCCGTAGTCGGGATGCCGACTACCGCTCGATCACTCTAGCGGAAATCAACGCACTCGCAAAAAAATATCTCACTGCGGAGAACGCCCTCGTGGTGTCCATCAAGCCTGCCGAGTAAGTTTCCTCCGCATCACGTTAAGCGGACCTTTCCCTCCCATGGCTGAAATTCGCATCCGTCACCTGGTTGCCGCTGATCTAACCGCCGCTGCAAGCCTGCTCGTCACCCTCAATCCCGAGACCCCTGCGGAAGTCATTGCCGAGCGACTCCATACCGTCCTAACGGAGCATTCACACTACGAACTCATCGGTGCTTTTTCCGACGAAACGCTGGTGGCCGTCGCCGGTGCGTGGATTGCTACGAAAATCTGGTGCGGACGCTATCTTGAAATCGACAATCTCGTCGTCGATCCGGCACAACGCTCCGCCGGCATCGGTAGTCTCCTAATCCAGCATCTTGAAAACCTCGCCCGCGACCGAGATTGTAAGCTCGTCGTCCTCGACAGCTACACCGCGAACCACCCTTCACACCGCCTCTATCACCGCCTCGGCTTTGAAATCCGGGGCTTCCATTTCGTCAAATCCATCTGCGATTGGAAAGGCACGGAAACCACCTAACCCATTCCAACATGCGAGTCGCCATCGTCCACTACCACCTCGATCCCGGCGGCGTCACCTGCGTGATCGAGCGGGCTTCCTGCGCACTAACAGTCTCCGGCGTCCCCCACGTCATCCTATCGAGCGGTTGGTGCGTCTTTCCACAAGCCTCTCGTTTTACTGGCCTATCCCATCGCGTCATCCCCGCCCTCGGTTACCTCACCACACCTGGCCTCCAGAGCGCCACAGAGCTAACAAAAACTCTCCGTCTTGCCGCCATCGACGCTCTCGGCGCACCACCGGACATTTGGCACTTCCACAATCATTCCCTAGGAAAAAATTGCCTCATGCCCGAGGTCATTTCCCAACTCGCCGAGGAAAACGAGCGCTTGATCCTCCAAATCCACGACCTCGCCGAACAAGGCAGACCTGCGAACTACCCTCTCATCGCACATTACCAAAAGCTCTATCCATTTTCCTCCCGCATCCACTACGCCTTTCTCAACTCCCGCGATCTCAACTGCTTCATCGCCGCCGGTCTCCCGCCCGAAAACGCCACCCTGCTCCCAAACCCGATCCCCCACTCTACCTCCGCGCCCCTTGGCGACTTTGCGGTAGAGCCTCTTCTCTTCGCCCCAATGAGAGGCATCCGGCGGAAAAATATCGGCGAGCTCGTTCTCCTCGCCATGCTAGCGCCCGTTGGCACCCGCGTCGCCATCAGCCGTGCGCCGGAAAATCGCGAAGCACTTCCGATCTATCAGAACTGGCAAAGATTCGCTAACAAACACCACTTGGCAATCGGCTTCGGCGTCGCGGATCACTTCTCACCGAAACCCGGTGCGGCGACCGATTTCGATTCCTGGGTCCGCCATGCCACCCATTTCGTCACCACCTCCGTTTCCGAGGGATTCGGCCTAACATTTCTCGAAGCCGTCGCCCGAGGGAAGCCACTCATCGGCAGAAATCTCACGCACATCACAGCGGACCACGCACAGCACGGTATCCAGGCCGGGCGATTGTACGATGCCATCCTCATCCCCATCGAGTGGGTGGACATCACTATTCTGAGGGATCACCTCACCCTCGACCTCCAAAGGGACTATCGCCTTTATCGACGACCGCTCACGGGCAACCCGGTCGGCGCGGCCCTCGCCGCCATGATAAACAACGGACTCGTCGATTTCGGGAATCTGCCGGAGCCACTTCAGCAAGGCGTCATCGAGCGCCTCGCGGACCCGTCCCAACGTGCGATTCCACTGATGAAATCTGGCGATATCACTCAACCCGCAATTGAGTGGCTGGCGACGGTCCTCCCCGAGCGCCACCCTACCGCTACCCCCGATCAACTCACGCCTTACTCAGCGGAAACCTATCAGAAATCTATCACCGCGCTTTATTGGCAATTACTAAATGCTCCCATCTCAGCGCTCCGCCACGTCCCGCCCGCCGCCATTCTAGCTGCGCACCTCCGGCCAGAGGATTTCCATTTCCTGCTCTCTTCCCTCCGATCGGATTCTGCTCCGAAGAGAGCGTTTCGCGCTGTGATCTTCGACATCTACGGCACCCTTCTCATTGCCTCGCCTGGTGGGGTGACATCTGATCCCTTCATTGATCCCGTTCTCCGGGAAATCCTCCGCCAGTTCGGCCACACGCCGCCGGTTTCTCCCAGCACGGAACTCCACGCCGCAGTCCTCCGCCATCATGCTGCCGCCGGCGTGCCGTTCCCGGAGATTGACCTTCGCACCCTCTGGCGGGAAATTCTCGAGATCGAGGCGGGCAACGATATCACCCCGCTTGTTCAAGCTCTTGAGGGCGCATGGCACCCTGTCAAACCGATGCCCGGCGCGGAAAATTTCATCCAGCGCCTCGCCCGCTCCGGTATCTCGCTCGGCCTTCTATCAAACGCTCAGTGCAACACCCTGCCATCGCTCGGTCCCATCGCGGATTTGTTCGCCCCCGAGCTGACCCTCCTTTCCTATCAGCACCGCATCGCCAAGCCCTCGCCGGAACTTTTCACCATCCTAACTGACCGCCTCGCAGGCCGGGGCATCACTCCCGCCGAAACCCTGTACATTGGAAACGATCCCCTTCAGGACATTCTTCCCGCCGCAAGCGCCGGATTCCGCACCGTCCTATTTATAGGCCATTCATGCTCACTCCGTCCTGGTGATTCCACGCCGGATTTCACCATTCGAGATTGGCAGGAACTCCACGCTTTGCTGTGATAGGCCCAAACCGACCAACTTGAAGGACGAATCCTTGATCGCGAGCCTGCTCTGGATTACCTCAGGCATCTCGTCCCTGAAATTGCCGGCTGATCCGAGCGGTATCGGGCAAACTCCGCATCCATTTCCAATTATGAATTCCTCCATCCCAGTCGAGCATTCCGACCCAGTCAACGCATCGATCTTGGCAATTTCCGAGGACTTGATCGCCGGATTCCAACGCCAGCCGTTTCATGTCATCGCAGAAAAATCCGAGGTGCCGTTAGAAATCGTGATCGAACGAATCCGCGCGATGGTCGAGGCCGGGGTGGTCCGCAGGGTGCGGCAGACTCTACTTTCTACAAAGCTGGCGCACGGAGCCTTAGTCGCTTGGAAGGTGCCTGAGGAAAAGCTGAACGCTGCGTTTGATTTCATGTCCCAGATAGATCCGTTTTCCGGGCATGTGGTAATCCGCTCCACGGATACAGAGGTGTCGGGTTCCGGTTATCGGCTGTGGACAACGCTCAAGGTTCCAGTGGGAGAATCGCTGGATTTTCATGCCACGGCGCTGCTCCGACTCACGGGTGCGACGGAATACTTGTTGATGCCGGCGCACGGGGTTTTCGCCCTCGGCGTGGGCCATACCCGGAGGAAAATTTTGGAACCCGGCGATATGGCGGATGAAGCGGCAGTCATGATGACCACCACCGCAGTCGATCTAACGGAGCAAGAATGGCAAGTGCTGTTAGCCTTGAAGGAGGAACTCGCACTCGATGAAATCTGCGGAAATCCTTGGGCCAAGCGGGCGGAAATCGCTGGTGTCACGTTAGATCGTTTTTGTGAGGTGGCGGAGACACTGAACGCAAAAAAAGTGATCGGGCGTTTCTCGACATTTCTCGAACACGTCAAGCCATCGGCCACCGGCGAGCGCGTCACCCGTTTCAACGGCCTGTTCCATTGGGCTGTTCCGAAGGGCCGGGAAATCGAGGCGGGCGGAGAGGTGGGACGACATTTTTGCATGACCCATGCCTATTGGCGTGAGGGAGGTCCACAATTCGGCAACGTCAATATCATGGGCGTGATGCACGGCACGGAAAAACCGAGAGTCTTAGAGCACAAGGCGGCGATTGACAAGCACCTGGCAGCGGTTGGAATTCCGATATCCTACACCAACGTATTCTGGGGTGGACGGTCGGAGATCAAGCCATCTGAGATTTCGCCAAAGGTTTACGGGGAGTGGCATTCAAAATTCAGCGTGTAAGACCGCGAGTTCCGGAAGCCCATCGCTCTACGAACCAAGCATTCGAGTCAAACTGCGATTATGATCTAATTCCTTGGCGGTCACGAGCGGATGGATAAGATCGAGGCAAATCAGATTTCCCGCACTGGATCTCCTTTCAACCCCGATCACCATTCAACCATGAAAACAACATTTATACCGGTGGCTTGGATGCTTTGCTGGGGCTTGACGGCGGCAGATCCGCTGCCGCTCACCGAAAGCATCTTCACTGAAATCATTCAAGAGGCTCATGTGGTGACCGCGACGAACAAGACCGGTACACCTGCCAAAACGAATGACCTATTCAAAGTGCCGGACTTGGTGCGAACTGGCCAATCGTCCCGCGTGGAATTGACGGCTAAGGATCAAACGATCACGCGGGTAGGCGCGAACACCACCTTCACCTTTGCGGAGGGCGGGCGGGATCTGCTGCTGAAAAAAGGCAGTGTTTTATTCCATTCGCCAGCGGGTGCGGGTGGCGGCTCAATCAAATACCACGGAAGCTCGGCGGCGGTGCTGGGGACTACGGAAATCGGCGCGGTCCTGGCTGACGGCCGTTTTAAAGTCCTCGACCTCGAAGGATCCGTGGAAGTGACCTTGGCCAACGGGCTGTCTATCAAACTGAAACCGGGACAAATGGTGATCGTGTCAGCCGACGGCACCGGGTTCGGTCCGGTGATCGATTTCGATTTGGGAGAATTGGCGTCCCACCTGCTGCTGGTCGTGGGATTTTCCCAGCCGCTTTCATCGCGCTCGCTCATTGAAGCGGCGATAGAACGGCAGAATCAACAAATCTCCGACGGTCTTGTGTCGATTTCGATGTCTTGGGGAGACGTCGGCGTGGGACTCGATATTACCATTCTTCAAATGAATGACTCGCAGTACTATGTAGATTTCTTCAATTCGGTGTGGAATCCTTTAAATTTTCCGGGCCACGGAAATGTCGGCCCCCCACCCGGCACCGCGGGTGGTTCCCTACTTTTGCCCATCTACATTCCGATGGTTTACCCCTCGGTCATCAACCCTCCATTGGTGACCGACCCTAATCCGCCGATTCACTAGAAGCGGCAAGACGGAACTTATCTAACCGAATACCGAATGCTGCAATTGTTACTGCACCTGGCCGGGGATTACCTCCTCCAGAGTGAACACATGAGTGCGAAGAAGCGGAGTTCCAGCGCGTGGGCCGGCTTCCATGCCGTCACCTACTCGCTTTCATTCTGGCTCTTGCAACCTTCGTGGGCGGCATGGGGTGTCATTTGCGGCAGCCATCTGCTGATCGACCGCTTCGGATTGGCCCGCTATGTGGTTTGGGCTAAAAATATCGTCCTCGGTCTGTGGCCGAAGTGGCTGTGCGACAGGTTTTCAATCAAGCGTGCTGCAAATGACCAGGATCGGGCGATCCAAATCGATGACTGGCAACGCGAGTGCCGCCGCCTGTCATGGAGTAATTGCAAGATCACCGGCTACCCGTCGGAGGTGCAGCCTTGGCTTGCGGGAATGTTGATCATCGTGGCGGATAACGCCATTCACTTGCTCGTCAACTGGTCCTCGCTAAAATGGTTATAACTATTCCAGAGGATCAGGATTGCAGCAAAGTTTCGAAAGCCTTCAGTTCGGGGGCTGCGACTTCTTCAACATCCTTATTTCGCGTCCATCTTCCAAATGCCCTTCCACGCGTTAGGGGGATGCTCTATCAGCTCCCCACAGCGCGCGGATAAGGCCTTGCTCGGGCCATCGGAAAATTCCAGCACCAGCGATGCAAATTGTGCCCGGGCTTCCTCAAAGCAACCACTGACGTACTCGGCGTATGCTATCTGATAGCGTCGGCAAATTTCCTCAAAATCTTGTGTCGTGCAGGGATTCTCACATTCAAACAACTCCACAGGCTCGCTTTTGCCTTTGACGATGACGCGATCCACGAGGCGATGTTTCGGGGTGTCACTGAATTGTCCGAAAGTCACGCTCGTCACTAACAGCCTAGCACCGTAATACTTCGTCAACGCCTCCACCCGCGCCGCCTCGTTCACCGTGTCCCCCACGAGGCCATAGTCGAGCCGTTGTGCAGAGCCTTTATTGCCGACGAGCACGGCTCCACTGTGCAGCGCGACGCCATAACCGAATAATTTCTGCACCTCCGGCGATAGCGTGGGGCGGAGGGTTTCCATCGCAGTGATCAACTTGATGGCTGCGCGACTGGCCCGATCAGCGGCGTCGGGCTGGGGTTGCGGCGCGCCCCAATAGCTTAGGAATTGGTCGCCGAGAAAGTGTTCAAGATTTCCCTCCTCGCCCATGATCGCGTTTGTCTGTGCCTCGAAGACGCGGTTGAGGAGCTCGAACATCCCCTGCGGTCCGAGCGCCTCCGCCAGCGGCGTGGAATTGCGTAGGTCTGTTAGCAAGAGCGTCACGTCGGCACGGCGTGGCTCCATCGAGCCAGGGTCCGCCAGCACGGCCTCTAACACCCGAGGCGAAAAGTAGAGACCCATCGTGTTCCGCAGTTTCATCCGCTCTAACCGCTCTAGGACGAAATCATAGGAAAGTGCGATTAAGCTGCTTACCACCAATACCATCAATGGCACGGCCAGGGGAATGAAGGCTCCGGCGCGATCAAACAGCACTTGCCCGAAAACCGCATAGCCCATGCACAATCCCACCACCGCTAACAGACGCTTCGCCGGCTGGCGGACAATAAAACACAGAGCCGTAGCGATCACGCCAGACATCACGATGATCCACAAACTCCCGGTCAGGGAAGACTCACTCGGGAATTCGCCGTGCAACGCGGCGTTGAGGACTTGCAGATGGATTTCCGGACCTCCCATTTTTTTGGGATCGATGAAAGGCGTGTTGTGCTCATCGTGGAAAATTTCCGCCGTCGGGCCGATCAGGACGATTTTATCTTTGAAGAATCCCCCGTTGGCGTAGGATTTTTCCCACAATCCCGGTGAGAGAACCTCACCGATCGGACAGGGTTTATAAGTGGAGCCACCCGCCGCAGTGTAGCGGAACAACCTGGCACTGTATCCCGCGGGGATGGCATCTGCCCGACCAAATTTTCGCAGCGTGCGGGCGTCGAGAGATTCTAACATGACACCCTCGGGAACCAGGTCGCCCACCTGCGCGGAGGTCTTGCGGAGGCTCACGCGGCGCAGCGTGTCGTCGAAATCCGGCCAGATATTCACATACCCTAACCGATCATCCTGCACTGGAGAACTCGTCGCGGTCGGGGCAATCACCGTATCCGTCGGCAACATCAGTTCATTAAATTCGCCGCGTTCTGTTTTCCCAGTGTTGATGTTGTAGCCGATGACGATGCGGTCTTTGTATTTCTCCAGCACCTGATAGAATTCAGCGTCTCCTTCTCCTGGAGCGGCGAACACAAGGTCGATGACGATGACTTTTGCACCGGCATCTCCCAGCTTTTCTATCAGCCTAGCCCACACTGCTCGCGACCAAGGGAAGGCGGTTTGCAAATTCCGCAACACCGGCTCTCGCGCCAGTTCCTGATCGCTGAAGTCCGATGAATAAACCGGCTTGTCGATGCCGATGAGCACGAGCCGGTCGTCCACCGGGGTCTTGCGCCCGAGCCGCGTCTGCCAGTCCTGCGCGAAAAATTCTATCTGCTGCAAGGGCACGAATCCCTGCGCCCACAACACCACGAACCCAAGCGTGCACACCGCGCAGATGGCGAGGACGATCAGCGGCCGCTGGAGCTTGGGTTTCATGGCTGGATGTCGGGCGGGCGGAGAATGAGAAGGCCAGCTTGTCCTTTGACGATCCTCTTGACAATCCGCAACTCGGCGGGTGCCGCTCGATGTAAGGTTTGTGAATTAGCATCCTCGAAGGAAAATCCAAAACGGCTGAAAATGGCCTCCGTGCAGGCGTTTTGCATTTTTCATTGCTTGAAAATGCGGGAAAGTTCCGCTTTTTGAGTTTTGGCGGAGTCCGCCTGATCGCACATCCAAGAATTCGTAAAATTTGCGTGTATCTCCAGCGGGTTCGTGCTGGAATTTCGTAAACCCATGCAGGCCACCCTTTTACCCCCGCGAAATCCCGCCCTTTGTTCTCCGATCACCGCCAACCGGGAACTCGGGGCCTGCCTCATTGCCAATCTGCCGATGAAGGAATTACTCTCCGCAGACTTGCGCAGGGCGGGATTACAACTTGTTGATCCTGATGAAGCCGAGGCACGGACTTTGCGAATTCCGCTGGATAACTGGATCGAGCTTGGTGCGCTTTTGCTGCTGGGCAGAAATCCCAACACCGCTTGTTTGCTCGACAGTGACGGAAACATCCTCGCTTGGAAAGGTTCTGCCGATCCGAGCGAGTGCGTTGATAAAATCGTCACTGATGCCGACTGCTTCCCGGTCATTTACCCTTGGGATCTGCTACGGATGAATGAAGAAGTGCTAGCTCTGATGGACGAAACCTCGCTACTGGGTGAAGTGAGCCCGTTGGCAAGTTTGAGCGGCTGCATCCGCCTTGCAAATGGTTCGAAAATCCTTCCCGGCACAGTAATTGAAGGGCCCGTGGTTATCGGGCCTAACAGTCAAATCGGGCCGAACGCGTTTATCCGTGGCGCCACCAGCATCGGTGCGAATTGCTTCGTCGGAAACGGTGCGGAGGTGAAAAACTCGATCGTTTACAACAACACCTACATTTCCCGGCAGTGCTACGTCGGGGATTCTATCATCGGCACCCATGTCACGCTTGGAGCGGGAACCTGTACCGAGAATCACCGCCACGACGGAAGACACCATGTTTCGATGGTCCATGGCAAGCCGGTGAATACCGGTCGTCTGAAATTTGGAGCAGTTTTGGGTGACGGAGTCCGGACCGGGGTGAACACCTCCATCGAGGCAGGAGTCAAGATCGGAATCGCCCGGACAACGCAGCCCGGAAGCTACATAGGGAAAGATCTCTTGTGACCAAATCGTCACACGCCTTGGGTTCGCGACACGCATTGCGTCCCGCTACTTTGTTCACGCAATGCATCGAATTCTGATTGTCGAGGACGAACGCGACATCGCCGACTTGATCGGCTTCAACCTCCAGAGGTCAGGCTACGAGGTCATCAAAGCCCACGACGGTGTAGAAGGGACTGAGCTTGCCCTGCGGGAGCGACCGGATTTAATTTTACTCGATCTCATGTTGCCAGGCCGGGACGGTTACTCGGTTTTCCGCGAACTGCGGCGCGACCCACGCACTGCGAACACCCCGGTAATCATGCTTACCGCGCGGGCGCAAACGGAGGACCGTATTCAAGGCCTCGAGGCAGGTGCCGACGACTATCTCACCAAACCCTTCAGCCCAAAAGAATTGATGTTGCGGGTCCAAGCCATTCTAAAACGGGCGGATGCCCCGCCAGGTGCGGTTGATTTCACTTACGGACCCTTTCGTTTCGATAAGAACTCACTGAAATTTTATTTAGATAACGAGCCAGCCGAACTTACTGCGACCGAGTTTAAACTCCTCTTATTTCTGTGCGAACGCTCCGGCAAGCCCCAGGATCGCAACGACTTGCTTCGCACCGTCTGGGGCTATAGCGACGCAACCCACAGTCGCACACTGGATACCCATATGAAGCGCCTGCGGCAAAAACTCGGGATTCACGGGGCATGGGTTGAAACCGTGCGTGGCATCGGCTATTGCGTTGCCAAAGTCGAGGCATGACCACTGAAATCTCCATCTTCGCGACCCTGTCAGCACTCGCCGCACTCGCCATCCTCGCCTTCCGTCACCGTGGCTCCCGCAAGCAATCAGAAGCAGAAGTTAATGCTTGGAAACTCCGTCTCGAACTCGATCTCAAACAAGCACGCGAGGAACGCAACCGGCTGCTTAATGCCCTCGGCGACGCCTTCCTTCTCGTCGATGCGGACGCGAACATCCGCTTTGCCAATGAAGCAGCCCGCGCACTTTTCGGCCAGCGCGAGTTGCTCGACCGGCCTGTTAGCGAGGCCTTCCTTGATCCGCGACTGGCGGATGCCCTGCTCCGTTGCCTTGCCACCGGCGAGCCGGTGCAATCCCGCGTCGTCCTTCCTCAACAAACTTCACCGCGCGGCGATCTCGAAACCCGCGGGGTCAACGCGTGGATCATCGATGCCGCGCAACTTTCCAATCCCAAAGGCGGTGCTCCCACCACCCGTGTCATCATCCGCGACGTGACTGCCGAACATCAGATCGAACAAGTCCGCAAGGATTTCGTTGCAAACGCCTCGCACGAACTCCGCACGCCGCTGGCTATCATCAACGGTTATCTTGAGAATTTGTTAGATGATGACATGATCGAGGAGCCGGAAATGGCCCGCCGATTTCTAACCATCATGCGGAAACACGCTGACCGCATTTCGCGCATCGTGGAGGACATGCTCGTCATTTCCCGATTGGAATCCGGCGAGGCGAATGCGCTTAAAATCGAGCCCTTCCGCTTCCGCTCCTGCATCAAGGACATTCTCGAACGTCTCGAATCGGTCATCCGTAATCAAAACGCCGAAATGATCGTCACGATGCCAGACCCGGATTGTGTGCTGCAAGGGGATCGGTTCTACTGGACGCAGGTCCTTTTCAATCTCGTCGAAAACGCGCTCAAGCAGAACCCTCACAGCGGCCTCCGAGTCGAGATCGGCTGCGAACTCGCGGGGGAGACGATCCGCATCTGGGTCGCAGATAACGGCGTGGGAATCCCAAGCGCCGACCTTCCGCACATTTTCCGCCGGTTTTTCCGAGTCGAAAAACACCATTCCCAGCAGGAAATCAAAGGGACCGGGCTGGGCCTCTCCATCGTGAAACGCGCGATCGAAGCCCATGGCGGCAGCATCGGTGTTACCTCCGTCCCCGGCAGCGAGACCAAGTTCCTGATTACAGTACCTCGGGAAATGCATTGAGCGCTGAGATCCATCGGAAAATCCTGCCTTATTCATAAAATTGCCGTGCGAGGCTGTGAAAAATTCGCGTAAATCCCTGCGGACCCGTGGCTTTGAGCCTATCCCCTTTACCGAATTTCAAAAAATGCCTTCTGCTTCCATCCAACTCCTTCGCAAAGATCGTCTCCCTGCGACAGGCATTCTCGTCGTTCCTGGACGGCTCGATCTCGAGTCCCTCCATGTTTTTGAAAAACTTTTCGCCAGTCGAAAAATCACCTGGCTGGTTGAGGAAACCGCCCACCATGACCCGGCCCTCTTGGCGCATTTGGAAAAATCAGGTTCTGGCGCGATGTTTTCATCCACCGACGCCGCCCCTGCAGCGGCCGGAAGCCAGTTAGAACCTTATCTCGCTGACGGCGGCGTGCTGATTTTCGTGCCTGGACGCGCAACCGCACGGCCAGGGACCGCGTGTCACATCCCGGCGGCTCATTTAAAGATGCTTTGCGGATTCGGACTGCCCATCCTCCCGGTCGCCGTCGATTGCCCGCGGGAATCCACTCTGAGCATTGAGCGCAAATCGTCGCTGCCATCCGCCGTCATCGTCATCGGCGAGCCAATTTCTAAGGGCAATGCCAGCATTGCGACCTTTTTTCAGAAATTGCTAGAAGCCAATGAAGAAGCCTACACCTCGCGTTCACTCTTCAAAGACTCGCTGGCCATGGCTCTCCTCAAAGGCCTCAAAAAGCACGGCTCCAAAAACAAGATCATCGACGGCGCGGATGACTCTGAACTCGACTTTAATGGCATCCTTGCCAGAGCGATTGTCTTTTCGAAGTTTATCAAAGCGGAAACGGATAAAAAGCGCGTCGCCATCGTCCTCCCCCCTGGCAAGGCAGGACTCATCGCCAACCTCGCGGTCCTCTTCGCCGGAAAAGTCCCCGTCAACCTGAATTTTACCGCCGGTCACGACGCGGTTAAATCATGCATCCGCCAAGCCGATGTGGATCGCTTCATCACCGCTGACCCATTTGTTAGAAAAATTTCCTCGTTTCCCTGGCCGCCTAACCGGGACCTGATTTTCATTGAGCGCGTTCTTCCCACACTCAAGAGCAAGATTGTGCAATGGTCCATCATGTCCAGAATCCTCTCCGCAGGCATTCTCGGAACCCTGTTAGGGCTGGACAAGAACCGTGGTGAAAACGAGGCGACTTTGCTCTTCACCTCCGGCTCTTCCGGCGAGCCCAAAGGCGTCGTGCTTAGCCATCGCAACGTCCTCGCAAACGTCTGCCAGTTTGGTGCCCGCCTCGATTTACCTAACCACTCCGCAATCCTCGGCTGCCTGCCGCTTTTCCATTCATTCGGCTGCACGGTCACTCTCTGGTTTCCGATTATTGATGGCGTGAACCTCGTCACCTATCCGAGTCCGCTAGAAACCAAGCGTCTCGCGGAACTCATTGCACTCCATCAGATTAACATTTTCCTCTCCACTCCCACTTTCCTGCGCGGCTACATGAAGCGCATCGATCCCGCACAATTTACATCGCTCAAGCTCGTCGTCACCGGCGCGGAAAAGCTCCCTCAATCGCTTGCAGCCGCTTTCGAGGAAAAATTCGGCGTCCGTCCTCAAGAAGGCTATGGCCTAACCGAAACATCACCCGCCACGAACGTCAATCTGCCGGACCTCGAACCGCAAAAGGACGCCCCCACCCTGCCCTCTTCCCGCAACGGTTCCGTCGGCCAACTGCTGCCGGGGCTGGCCATTAAAATCACTGATCCTGTCACCGACAAGGAGGTGCCTATCAACCAACAGGGCATCATCTGGTTCAAAGGTTCTAACGTCTTCAAAGGCTATCTCGGCGACCCGAAAAAAACCGCCGCAGTTCTATCAGACGGCTGGTTCCGCACCGGCGATGTCGGTCGCGTCGATGACGACGGATTTCTCTACATTGAAGGCCGGATTTCCCGTTTTTCCAAGATCGCCGGTGAAATGGTTCCTCACGAAACCGTTGAAGCCGCCGTTAACAAAGTCCTCGGCCTTGACTCCGAGGCCGAACGCCGCATTGCTGTCGTCGGCATCCCGGACAAACAGAAAGGTGAAGCCATTTTGCTGCTCTCCACCATTGCCGGACCCGCAGTCGAACAGGAATGCATCGACCTCCGCTACAAACTGCTAGACGAAGGGTTGTCTCCTCTCTGGTGCCCGAAAAAAATTATCGCCGTCACGGAAATTCCCGTCCTCGCCTCCGGCAAGCTCGACATCAAGTCTTGCGAGGCGCTGGCGAAACAGAACGCTTGAAGAAGTTGATGGTCACTGGTTGAGAGTTGATGGTCAGAAAAAACATTGGCTTTCGACCCCCCTCAGCTTTCTATCAACAATCAAATTTCAACTATCAACTTCTTCCCTATGCCCAACCGCATCGACTCCACCTTCGCCCATCTTCGCGCATCTGGCCAAAAAGCCTTCGTCGCCTATGTCGCTGCCGGTGATCCGGATTTTGAAACTTCATTAGAAATCATCCAGTCCCTCGCCGATGCCGGAGCCGATATCATCGAACTCGGCCTGCCGTTTTCCGATCCCTTAGCCGACGGCATCGTGAACCAAATGGCCGCCGAGCGCGCGCTCAAGTCTGGCATGACCACCGCCCGTTCCATCGAACTCATCCGCCGCTTCCGCGAAACCCACCAGACACCCATCGTCCTGTTCACCTATTTGAATCCGGTTTTCACCTACGGCTTTGAGAAGTTCCACCAAGACGCCGCAGCCGCCGGAGCTGACGGCATCCTTCTGCTAGACCTTCCGCCCGATGAAGCCGTGCTTAACCAGGATCTCGCGCTGGGTGCGGGGTTGAAACACATCCGCCTCATCGCCCCGACCACACCGGCGGAGCGGGTCAAAATTCTGGCGGAAACCGCAGAGGGATTTATCTACGCACTTTCCCGAACCGGCGTCACAGGCTCCCACGGCGCACCTTCCGCGAACATCGCCGCCCTCGTTACCTCGATCAAGGCACACACCGACGTCCCCGTTTGCGTCGGCTTCGGCATTGCCACTCCCGAGCAAGCGGCCCTTGTTGCAAGCGTTGCGGATGGAGTCATCGTCGGCTCCGCCATCGTCAAACAAGTCGAACTGTTTCCCCAAAATGCCGCCAAAGCCGTCCGCGACTTCACGGCCCCACTCATTGCTGCGACGAGAAGCTCTATTTCTCTATCACATCCGTAGCCAGCTTGGCATAAGTCTCCCGGTCTAGCAGGAACGGGTTCGCATCGGAATCGAGGCGACCGTAGTAAAAAGCGGGGTTCGAGCCGGTAGTGGAGGGAGCCAGCACCACCTCACGGGTGATAAGTCCGGTGAAGGTATCCGTATCGTCGGTGCCCTTTTCAATAATTTTGAAGCTCAGCGATGGATTGGCAAGCGCCGTGGCGGCGGAAGCATCCTCAGACGAGAGCCAACGGGTGACTTTGAGGCCTTCCAGGATGCCTAACATATAATTTGCCCGCGCCGGAGCGAGCGTTGAAGTCAGATCCTTGCCGTCACGGATGGCGGTCCATCCATCCGCCTTTTGATCATCGTATCGTAATTCCAGCGGAGCTTCTACCCCCGTCTTGCGCTCGACGGACATCAGGTGGATTGGGTCAATCGACCAGAGCAATGCCCGACGCCACTCGTATGGTCTAACAGGAATGGAGGCCACCAGAGATTGATCGACCCGCATCACCGTGGGTGTGCCTAACCGATTGACGAAATAGCCGCCTTTGCCGTCGATCCCAAAGGCGAGTTCAAGTCCTTGGTTGTCCTGTCCGAGAAAGCGCAATTTTAGGAACGGCCGGTTCAGCCCCCAAGGCGTGAAATCGGTCGCGGCATCCGTCTCGAAACCGAGAGCGCGGGCTTCAGTCGCCGCCTTCAGCAACGCAAAAAGACGCTCTTCATTGGCCTCTTGAGCTTGGCCATCAATGGTGGCCATCCACGGCTGCGGGGGCGTGCGCGAAATAAGAATTTCCGTGCCGGTGGCGGGCTGGATCAGGACACCTCGCAAAGACTGGATGTTCAAATTGGTGAGAGTCGGTTCGCGCAGGTCATTGACGGCCAGCGGTAGATCTGCTAGAGAAACGAGGTCCGGTTCGGGCTTAAGTGGCAAGTCGAAAAGGGTGTCCGGTCGGTCGCTCACCGTGGCCCGGACTACCCGCGATTCGGGCGTTTCAGGTGGGAAAATATCGAGCACCGTTTCGATCTCGGAGCCGAAGGAAACCAGCGAAATTTGTCCGGACTTGGGAAGCGTGCCGATGGCGGGCAAGGTGACTGCGGCCCGGTCTGAAATTTTCACGGCTTGCAATTCATAGAGTCCCTCAAGCAAAGCCTTGATCGCCTTGGGGTCGGTCGCGAGATCGAGGGGCTTAACCACGCGCCACGGACTTTTCGGAGTTTCCCGGCCAAGGGTGAGTTCGCCCTGCTCGGCACGGATGCGGATTTTTTGAAGCGCCACAGGGTTGAAATAAAACGGGCGGTGGTCGCGGAGGAATTTCAAGCCGTCTTTGAAAAGCGGCGCAATATCACCAGGACAGGCGTAAATGTAGCGCTTGTGGTTCGCATCACGAGGTTGGATGAAAACGGTCGGCACGGGCTTTTCCATGTCTTTCAGAGTGGCCAGCCACGGCGTCTGGCGGCCGAGCTTGTATCGGGCGAGTAGCTGGTGATTTCCTTTTTCCAGCCTGACCTCGGTGCCGCTTTCGCGCAGGCCGGCCTTTTGGGCGTCGATTTCCTCGCGCTCCGCAAAATCCTCCACCCGCAGGCCGAGCGTGAATTGAATAATACTCACGGCCGCGCGCGGGTCCATCCGGTCCTTCCACGGCATGGTGGATTGCCAGCCTTTTTCCGTAAGATCAAAGGTGGCTGCCACGCCGTTCTGGGAAATTTGGAGATGCTTCACCTCGGATGGACTAAAGCCGGAATAGATTCGTTCGCCTAACGGAACCGGAGGCGCGCCGAGAAGTGAATCGAAATTTCCTTGGGTCCACTGCCAGCCCGCCAAGCCACAGACGAGGACGGCTAACAGCAAAAGAATCAGGGTGAAACCGAAGGAACGCATGGCAGTTCAAACACGGCGCGAAGACCAGACGAACGCGCCTATCAGAATCAGGAGCGCGGGCAGGAAAAATAGATTGACCCGGTTGATGAATGAGACTTGAGCATCAAGAATCGGCAGCTTGTAAAGGGGTATCGACCGCGGCCCGATACCTGCGAGGGATTGGCGGTTCATCAACCAGTTCACAGTAGAGGCGAGGAAGTCGATGTTGTCCGCGCGCTGTTGTTTGGGCTCCAGAAAATCGGTGTTAGAAATGACCACCATTCGCGAGGTATCTGCGGAAAAACGGTCGTCGCTCGCAGCGCCGCGAGTGACGCAGGCGGCGAGGTAAAGCGGCGCTTTAGTGTCTTCCTTTTCGTCGAAGGCGACGTTTTTTTCGCCAAATTTCGTTTCCCCCCAGAACCCATCAGCGGCTTGAATCAGGCCGATGGGATTGATCTGGCGGTTCATGAGATCCTCCGCGCCTTCGCGGACTTCCAGCGAGGAACTGGCCCCTTCTAACACCGTCGCTTGCCCGGCGAGGTCCTTGGTGAAGTCCACCCCATAGGTGAAAACGGCCCGCACCGTAGTATCAATGCGTTTGTCCGTGAGGGCGATCACCCGGTCGCGCCGTGGAGTGACGCCGTAGCCTCGCAGAAATGTCCGGAATTTCGGCGGAGTTTCTCCGGGCTTGAGCATGACTAACAGGGCCGCCCGAGGGCTATTCCAATATTTTTCCAACACAGCGATCTCTTCATTCGTGAAATCGTATTTGGGAGCCACCAAGGCCACGCCCTCCACGTCCGCGGGAATTTCAGATAGTCCTGATAGATTGATGCCCGTGAGCTCGACGTTTTGGAAAAGCAGGGTGTCCCGCAGCGATTTCATCGGCGAATTTTCGCCTTCGGAATCGAGTCGGCTTTTGTCCGCGAGAAAGACCATCTTGCGCGCCCGGCCTTCGATGGACTCCACGAGGCGGGCGGTTAAGACGTCCTCGCCCTGGAAGCCGGTGATTTTTCGTTGGGTATCCGCCGTGGTGTAAATAGCCATGTCCTCGGCGACGATCACCTTGACGTTGGGATTGAGAATGTGGTTGCCGCTCTTGTCCTCGGTCGAGACCGGGCCGTCGTCCGTCCGTGCGTCCATAATGAGCAAATCCTTCGTGAGAGGCAGACCATAAGCAGCGGCGACCTCCTGCGTGCGGTCCGAACTCCGCAGCGGATCGACGATTTCTAACTGTATTTTGCCATTGGAAATTCTGGCGTATTCCTCTGCCAAGGCCCGGACGCGTTCGTAAAACGGCGAACTCCGTCGAAAGGCCATGATCCACTTGATTGGCGTCGGGCGACCGGCCAACACCTTGTCCTTCAGATACGTTTTGGTATGGTGGGATAGGGTGTAAGCCTCCTCACGACTGAGATCGATCCGGGTAAAATGGCTGGCGGCCAGATAATTCAGCGCCACCAGAATGATCCCAAGAAACACGACTTGGAGCGCCGAAAGCGTCCCCAATCCCCAACGGTTCAGCGGGCGGGCGGTTTTTTTCTTCACGGAGGACTCGGCTGGAGTGTCGGACATGACGCGGGGAATAATGAAAATCAGCGGCGCCAGCGGCGGTAGTCCACAACCTGATAAGTTAGAAACAGCACAAACAACGCAAGGCTGAGAAAATAAACCATTGGCCGCGTGTCGAACAATCCACTCGCGAAATAGTGCAGATGCTGTTGCGAGGAAATGTAGTGGAAAAACGATGCCCCGGCGAAGGATTCCCCCCAGATAATTGTCACATAACCGAGGAAATACTGGATCACCAACAGTCCGATCGTTAGAATTCCCGCGATGATCTGGCTCGATGTCAGGGCCGAGGCCAGACAACCGATGGCCGTGAACGCCGCGCCCATCAGCATCACAATTGTGAAGGCTCCACCGAGTGCTCCGGGTGTCCATGCGGGCGGAAGATGCGTCGCCCACTCAAACATTTTGAACTGGATTAGCCCCGGAATCCACAGCGTCGTGTAGAAAATCATCGCCGCCGTGTATTTTGAGAAGACCACCTGCCAAGTCCGCACCGGGGCCGTGAACAGCGTTTCCAAAGTTCCCAATCGCTCTTCTTCGGAAAACAAATGCATCGTGATGAGCGGGAAAATAAACAGGAAATAGAACCAAAAAATCGGCGTGTGGAAAGTCACATAAACCAGACTGTCCCGCACCGGCGTATCGCGGAACCCCTTCATCGCCGTGGACAGTG
>JANYFB010000038.1 GCA_025362955.1 Akkermansiaceae bacterium | reverse complement strand
ATTCAGATTTACCCGAAAGGCCGCATTGCCGACCAATGGACTGTGCCCGGAATCCGCCTTGTTGAGTTGATCTTCGCCTTGAATTTCAAAGATCGGAGTCAAGCGCTGGACTCCAGGAATGGCCAGATCCTTCCGGTCAATCGAGTAGCCGAAGGTGACACCGTATTCCAATGTGCGGATGCCATCGTCATCTCCTCCATAAAGCGCGGAATAGCCGATGATTGTCTGCACGGTGAAATGGTCGCCCAGCCGGGTGTCGTTAAAGATCTTCGGCACAAGTTCGGTGCTCTGGCTGAAATCGGTATTCATCGGAATGCCCACCTCGAAGCCGCCACCGAGAGTCGTATCCAAGCCGTGATCCGCAGAAACAAATTGGTAAAACGGGGTACGAGCGGCGATTTCAGCGTTACCGAAACCGCTATCCGTTTTTCCCGCGACTTTCTCCCAGTCGTAAATCAGTGCTGCTTCAAGGGTCACCATCCCGAAGCCCTTTTCGTACTCCAGTTTCAACTCGTC
Organism: Akkermansiaceae bacterium; assembly: GCA_025362955.1. GTDB lineage: Bacteria > Verrucomicrobiota > Verrucomicrobiia > Verrucomicrobiales > Akkermansiaceae > Luteolibacter. Next base: position 16,027 of record JANYFB010000038.1, on the reverse strand, counting down.
GCTGCGATCCGAGTGGATATCGGCCCGAAGCCAGTCCAAGCGGAATTCGTTGAGCTCAAGGTCCGAGTCATCGTTAAGAAATGGCTCCGGGAAGACTCCCTCACCGTATCCGCTGCGATGATCCAACAACCCGAAGATGCCGTATCCCTTGTCCCCCGGCGGAGATGGCTGATCAGCGGAGACAATTCCGGCGTGGCTCGATGGAATGGAGGTGCAATAGAGTAGTGAACCCAAGACCATCTTGGGTATGTAGTTGTTAATGAGATTCATTCGCACTAGAAACGATTTTTGGACTGCGATTCACAAGGAAAAAATCAAAATTCTGCTTTTCTCAGGATTAAGAGTGAGATTTTTCCGCCGCCTGTTTGAAAATACGATCATTCTAAGAGCGTTTCGATTTCAGACTTGAACCGCAGATGGACAGGATTTTCGCAGATGGAAGAAGGGAAAAGCGAGGTGTTGAAAATTGGTCCCATTGCGATTGAAAAATTCCAAAGGACGATCCCTGCGTCTTATCATTTGAAAGAGTTGACCCGAACCAAAATCCCTGCCACATCCGCCGTGCGATGTTTTCCGTCATTCGACTCCGGGCTAAAATTTCTGCCGTCAAGGTTTGGCGGCACGGGATGGCGCACGGGGATTGAAGGCGGAGTTTCTATCTGCAACAGCTCTCCGGAACGCCCGCCATGGTGGCAGGTTCCGGGGATCTAACGAGTCCCGCCTGTCGCCCGGACGTTCCGGTTTTTACCGGAACCGACATGCAATTAAAAACCGATGACTCTTTTGACCGCCGCAGCGTGATGCTCATGCTGGGCTCAGTGGTCTTGTTCGCCGCGAACACCCTGCTGATTCGCGCCGTCGCGCTGCACACACCCGCAGCTAGCGGCTGGGTCGCGACTTTTTTCCGGGGCAGCGTTGGCCTGTTAGTCGTGTTCGCCCTTTTCGGTGGGGGCCGCGGGCTCGATCCTAAAAAATTATTCACGGGCCGCCTGATCACGATCCGCGGAATCGTCGGCGCGCTGAGCATCGTCGCTTATTATGTAACTGTGGTGAAACTCGGGGCTGGCCGGGCGGTGATTTTAAATCTGACCTATCCGGTGTTCGGCTCGGTGATTGCGGCAATCTGGCTGAAGGAAAAACTGAGTCGTTCAGCGATGTCATGGATGCTCGTGGGCTTTTGCGGTCTGGTTGTTTTCCTGAGCAAGGACGGCCAATTTCCGCGTCCCTCGGGCTACGATTTCCTCGCGCTGGCGGGAGCCTGTGGCGCGGGATGGGTCGTCGTCATCATCCGCCGACTCAGGCATGAGGAACACCCGGCGACGATTTACGCCTCCCAGGCGTTTTATAGCCTGGCCATCGCAGCTCCCACCGTCGTGAAGATCCCGACCCTCCCGGCTTCCGCATGGCTCGGCTTGGTGGCGGGAGCAATCATCGTGACAATCGCCCAGTTGATCATGACACGGGCCTATCAGTTCATGTCGGTTTCACGCGGCTCGTCTTTGCAAATGTTATTGCCCCTATTCACCGCGTTGGGTGGCTTCCTGTTCTTCGGCGAGATATTTCACCCCTTGGAAATCGCAGGTGGCCTGCTCACCCTGCTGGCGACTTGGAGGGTAGTGGCCAGCGGCTAACAGGAATCCGCCGTTTTTCGCTTCGCCATGACGGCGACGAGTGCCTAGACTCCGCGCACCATGCAGTGCCCTTACTGCCAAAGTCCGCTGAAAGTCGATGCCAACGAGTGTCCGGCTTGTAGGCTGACATTTCCCAGGACCCACTCCTTGCTGGCGGCGCTGCCCAGGCTAACTGCGGTGGTGGCGGATACCACGGGCCTGCTGGGCCATGGCGATCAGGCGAAATTGAAGAAGCGGATTGCGGAAATTCTGCGTCAGTTCCCCCAACTGATCGTGCAGGTGGTGATGCATGCGTTTCCCTTGGAACATCCGTTTTCGATGCATGTCTTCTGGATGTTTAACGCCGGTAACTTCGCAGGCGACAGCCGTCGGGGAAAGGACAACCACGCCTTGCTCCTCGCGCTCGATCCAGTGCGCGGTGAGGCGGCGATCATTCCTGGCTACGGGCTCGAGCCTTTTTTGAAAACAGAAACGCTCGATCATTTGTTAGAACTCGCCGGACCTGCGTGGGAACGGGAGCGATGGGCGGACGGGATTTCCCGCGTGCTGGACGGGCTGGGGCAATTGCTGGAGTCCGCCGGAATTCCCAATGAAGCCACTGCGGGCCGAACCGGTGAATTTTAGCAGCACCTTCGTGGTTTAGTTCTTGATCAATTTCTTGCAGCCCGGCGCACCCCGCGTCACTTTCACTTTCGGCATGATTCAAGCTACTTTCCCTAAAACCTAGTCCTGTAAAAATTCATGAGCACTCTTGCAAGCACCGTTGACGGCCTCAAATTCACCAACCCTTTCGTGATCGGCTCCGGTCCTCCCGGAACCAATGTGAAGGTCATCAAACGTGCTTTCAAGGAAGGCTGGGGCGGAGTGATCGCGAAAACCGTTAGTCTGGATTCCTCCAAAGTCATCAACGTCAGCCCACGCTACGCAAAATTGATGGCAGGCGATGGTAAGGAAGTGATCGGCTGGGAAAACATCGAACTCATCAGCGACCGAAAATTCGAAGTCTGGCTCGACGAGTTCAAAGAAGCCAAGGACGCGCACCCCGAAGGAATCCTGATCGCCTCCGTCATGGAGGAATATAACAAGGACGCTTGGTGTGAAATCATCGAGCGCTGCCAAGATGCCGGAGTCGATGCCTTCGAGCTGAATTTCTCCTGCCCCCACGGCCTGCCCGAACGAAAAATGGGAGCTGCGATGGGACAAGATCCGCTCATTTTAGAAGAAGTCTGCGGCTGGGTGATGGGCGTTTCAAAAATCCCGGTCTGGGCGAAAATGACCCCAAATGTGACTCACATTGAGGAGCCTTCTGCTGCGGCATTGCGGGCGGGTTGCCATGGTGTGAGCGCCATCAATACCATCCGCAGTGTCATGGGAGTGAATCTTGAAACGCTCCGCCCGGAACCCACTGTCGAAGGCTACACCACTCCCGGCGGTTATTCGTCGAAGGCCGTCAAGCCGATCGCGTTGCGGATGGTGATGGAAATCGCGCAGCTCATTAAAAAAGATTTTCCTGGTCGCACGCTATCAGGTCTCGGCGGCGTCGAGACGGGAACGGATGCCGCCCAGTTTATTTTGTTAGGAAGCGATACCGTCCAAGTGTGCACCGGTGTCATGAAGTTCGGCTACGGGATGGCGAAGGATCTGTGCGAGGGATTGCTAGAATTCATGGAAGGCAAGGGTTTCGATACAATCAGCGATTTCAAAGGCCTGAGCCTCCCCTATTTCACCTCCCATGCAGAGCTTGTCCGGATGCAACTCGACCGCAAGGCCGAGGAAGCCGCTGCGAAAGAACGGGCTGGCATGGTCAACAGCGACGCGGAGTGGGACGGCGATGACTTTGTGAAACAGTCGAACGCCTTGGCTCGTTAAGGCGTTCCAGGTTTCTATTTTCACTCCGATCCCCCTTGTGTCCGAAACGATCCCTGCTAGCGTCCGGGCATGTTTCTGAAACCCAGGGCCACCGCCGCATTTCTCGCGACTTTGACGATTTCTCATGCGGAAATCGCTGTCGAACAAGTTGCCAAGGGCTTTGAGCGCCCCGTCTGGGCAGGCGTCCCGAACGGGATCAAAGGAAAACTTTGGGTCATGGAACAGGCCGGTCAGGTATGGATCGTAAATGAAAAAACCGGTGAGCGCGAAAAGGAACCCTTTCTCGACAATCGCCAGGATGTCAGTCGCAAGGGCAACGAGGAGGGACTTCTCGGATTGGCATTCGCACCGGATTTCGTGACAAGCGGCCGCTACTACGTGGATTTCACAGACAAAGAAAAGCAGACTCGGATTGTTAGATACACCTCAACAGATCGTAAAACCACCGATGTCGCCACCGGAGAGATTTTGATGAAGTATCCCTCCGAGTTTGAAAACCACAACGGCGGATGGGTTGGCTTCGGTCCCGATAACATGCTCTACATCGCCAATGGTGACGGTGGCTCCGGCAATGATCCTCACAAACACGGCCAAGCGCTCGATACCTTCCTTGCGAAACTCCTTCGCATTGATGTTTCTCCAAAAACCGGATACACCGTGCCACCGGACAATCCCTTCGTGAACAACAAAGATGCCAAGCCGGAGATCTGGGCTTACGGACTGCGCAATCCGTGGCGCTGCTCTTTTGACCGCGAAACCGGTGATTTATGGATCGGCGACGTCGGCCAAAACAACTGGGAGGAAGTCGATGCCATGCCCAAAGGCAAGGGCAGCGGCGCGAATTTCGGCTGGAGCCTTCGCGAAGCCGATCAGGAAACCCCTGCAAAAGGAGTCGGTGGACCACCTCCACAAAATGTCGTCGAGCCAATCTACGTTTACAAACATGGTGGCGGGGAAAAAGAAGGATTCTCAGTGACAGGGGGTTATGTTTACCGTGGTCCGGTCAAGGAACTTCAGGGCCGTTACCTATTTGCGGACTATCAGAATCCACGGATCTGGTCTTTTGTCTTAAAAGGGGGTAAGGCCACCGATTTCAAAGATCACACCAAGGAGCTTCAGCCGCAAGGCGGGCGTATCAATCTCATTTCATCCTTCGCGGAGGATGAAAATGGTGGGTTGCTGATTCTGGATCACACGGGTGCGGTCTATCGGATTGTGGCTCATTGATGATAGCCCGTGATCGATCTATCAGCCACACCGGTGAAGTCATCGATCATCGCCCTGAGATTCTGATGGATTCCGTCCAGATGAGGATCTTCTAAAAGCACTTGATCCGCGAGTGCCCGTGCCTCCCGGAGCAAGGCGGTATCCGCAAGGAAATCGGTGAAACGGAGATCTGACAGGCCGCTTTGCACGGTGCCTAACACGTCGCCTGGACCACGCAAGCGGAGATCGGCCTCGGCGATTTCAAATCCATCAGAGGATTGTTCAAGGACTTTGAGCTTTTCCAAAGCATCCGGATTTTTTCCATCGGTAAGTAAAATGCAATAGCTCTTGTGTCCGCCCCGACCGATACGGCCACGCAGTTGATGAAGTTGGGCGAGGCCGAAACGCTCGGCGTGGTGAAGGATCATCACACTCGCATTCGGGACATCCACTCCCACTTCAATGACGGTTGTGGACACCAGCGCGGTTATTTCCCCTTCCCGGAACCGGCGCATGACCGCTTCCTTTTCCTCAGGACGAAGTTTCCCGTGGATCAATCCGACTTCATGGGAGCCCAAGCGCTTCTTCCATTTTTCAAATGCCTCGGTGGCGGATTCGGCTTTCACCGTCTCGCTCTCTTCGACCAGCGGATAAACGAGATACGCTTGGCGGCCTTGGGAAAGCTGGCTTTTAACGAACTTGGTAATATCTGTTTGTTTCGCTCCAATTCTAACGGCGGTGACAATTTTTCCCCGGCCTGGAGGCTTTTCATCCAAAAGGGACATGTCCAGATCACCGTAGATCGTCATGGTCAAGGTCCGCGGGATCGGTGTGGCGGTCATCACTAACACATCCGGAATTACCCCCTGTTGAATGAGCGAGGCTCGTTGGGCGACCCCGAATTTATGCTGCTCGTCAATCACCACCAACCCCAGATCGCGGAAGCTAACCGAGTCGTATAGCAAGGCATGGGTGCCGATAATAATCTGGGGATCACCTTCAATTTCGAGATGATTTCCTTCGTCCCGGTTGCCCGTGCGGAGGGCGACGAGAATACCCAGAGGTTCGAGCCAATGGCGGAATGTTAGATAGTGCTGCTCGGCGAGAATCTGCGTGGGCGCCATCAAGGCAGCCTGACAACCGGAGTCGATGGCCAACAACATGGCGGCCATCGCGACAAATGTTTTCCCGGAACCGACGTCCCCTTGGAGCAAGCGGTTCATAGGGCGTGCGGTCCGCATGTCAGCGAGGATTTCCTTGATCGAACGCTTCTGGGCTCCAGTTAGATCGAAGGGGAGGCTCGTGTAGAATCGCTTTAGGTAGGTCGTACTTTTCCCAAGCACCCGGCCTGCCTGCTCGCGGTAGCGCGACCGTCTCCATACGACGTTGAGCTGCAAAGCGAAAAACTCTTCCAGCGCGAAACGCCGGCGGGCGAGCTTAGCCGATTCTACCAATCCAGGAAAATGCACATCCATGAATGCCTGTGCTCTCGCTGAACTACGATCCACATCGTAGATTGGAATAAGTGACGAAGGCTCGGTTTGCACAAGTAACGAATGGATGATTTCCCTCAACCGCCGCTGACCGATGCTAGGGATATTCTTGTAAATGGGAACGATCCTCTCCAGATGAATAGAAGCTCCATCATCTTCGCGGAGAATTTCAAATTCCGGGTGATCAATGATGAGTCGCCCGTTCGCATCCTTCACTTTTCCATAGATGCTAACTTCATGTCCCGCGGCAATGAGCTTTTGAATAAATGGCATATTGAACCATCGGCAGGTGATTTTCCCGGATCCAAAAACACCGCCGGAACCATCCAGGATAATCACTTCATAAAAACGCCGACCAGGTCCGAAGTGCTTCAGCGAAGCATCAATTACCGTGCCACGCAGACACACGGCTGCGGGTGAAGCTTGAGTGGGAAATGCATCGAAGCGCCGCCGATCCTCGTATCGCTTGGGGAAATGCGCGAGCAAGGATTGCACCGTATCATAACCCACTGCGGCTAGTGCCACTAAATCTCTCTCGGGAAGTGCTACGAAAGCCAGTTTGTTTGCAGCGGAAATCACTTGGATGCCATCCTATTCTAACAATTATTACGATGATGGAAGTTGCGCGAGTCTTTGCAGATAGGTATAACTGTAGATTCCCGTGGAATGCCCATCGCCCCAAAAGAGCTGAATGGCATAGCCACCGACTGTTTCAAATTTCTGGAGTTCAAAAGCATGCGGGCCATGTACCACTTGAGGGCGGATGACGCGGCCCAAGGCATCCGGCTCTCCCTGGCAAGCCGCGCATGGGCAGGCACGCCGGAGCAATGGAAGTGACAGATAGGCTTCAAACCCATCAGCAAACGACAGTGCGAATTCGCTTCCGATCACAGTGGCGTTTTCCAGAATCAAGGTCATGGCCAAGCATGGTCATCATCCAAGTTCCTCGTCCACCCGATAGGAACGTTTTCCAAAAATCGCCGAACCCACCCGCACATGAGTGGCCCCTTCTTCGATCGCCACTCCGTAGTCACCGCTCATTCCCATGCTAAGTCCCGGCAAATTGACGCCAAACTCGGTTTCCAACGAGTCACGCATTCCCGCTAACAATTTAAACCAGGGGCGGGCGGATTCTGCATCCGGCGCGGCTGGGGGAATGCACATCAGACCGAGTATTTCCAGCCGTTTTAACTGCAACAGAGCTTCCATCTCCGCCCGCAATAGCGATGGCGCAAAGCCTCCCTTAGACGATTCATCTCCTAGGTTTACTTGAAGAAACACTTTAGGGAACAGCCCCAACTCGCCAGCAATTTCATCAGTGTATGATGCCAGTTTAAGCGAGTCGATGGCATGAATCACCTCGAAGCTCTGGAGCAGCCTGCGAACCTTATTACTCTGCACCCGGCCAATAAAGTGCCAGTGCAACGAACTTGGTAAGGCGGCGATCTTGGATTCCGCCTCCTGAAGCTTGCTTTCCCCAAACAAAAGTTGACCCGCTTCCCATGCGCCGCGCACGGATTCCATGGGAAACGTTTTAGATACGGCGATTAATTCCACAGAACCCTGATCCCGCGAGGTCCGCGCACATGCCGCCTGTATTTTGCGCAATACCTCGGATAGATTTTCTGCTATATCCGGCATTAATGGGCTTCAGCTGTACCCTTCAAAATTCCAGCCAGCTTGGCATTCTCCGTTAGATCCACAAGATCCTTCAATACCGAGAGCGACTCGCGTTTCACAGGGTCCATTCCAGTCGGCCACTTGGGCGTTTGGTCCAAATCCGCAGCCTCGTCTTTGGCGCGGCGCATAAATTCACCCCCCTCATCGGCGGGGTTGTAAGCTTTAAGATCGGCGCCCTTCTCTAGGTCATCCAGTGTAATTTTAAAGAATGCCAGGGACTTTTTATCGCTTTCACCCATTTTAGCGAACCGCGTCCTGCGCTCCGCATTTCGTTCTTTCTGGAGAGCATCGGATTCAACAAGGTCTTTTTCGCGGGCCGCTTTGTTAAGGGATAATTGATTGACGAGCACACGCTTCTTGGCTTTTTCAACGTCTTCAATGATGTAGGAAAAGTCCTTACATGTTTTCAACCGCTCTTCGCTCAATTCCTTTAACCGAGGAATAAATAAAGCCTGCACATCAAGTGGCTTAAAATCTCCTGCTGGACGAATCCGGTCATGTGGCAGCGGATGATCTAAAAATTCCTCACCCATATCCAAGGCATCAGCCAAACTGGGGATTACCACATTTGCCGCTACTCCGTCCATCTGTGTCGAAGAGCCAGACGGTCGATAAAATTTCTGAATCGTCACTTTTAGAAATCCCGCACGATCTCGTGCGGCAAAAAGCGGTAACATCCGTCCTATATCCATCGGTTGCTGGACGGTTCCTTTTCCAAACGTCGAAGTATCTCCCACAATCACCGCACGATTAAAGTCTTGAAGGGCACCTGCGAGAATTTCACTCGCGGAAGCGCTACTCTTGTCTGTCATCACGATCATAGGACCGGAGTAGATGGGCTTGCCACTGTCGGAATCCTTCACCTGAACTTGTCCCAAGGTGTTCTTCACCTGGACCACCGGCCCACTATCAATGAAAAATCCGGTCATCCGCCTAACTTCTTCTAACGATCCCCCGCCGTCTCCCCTCAAGTCTAGAATGAGACCGTCGATTTTTTCTTCAATGAGCCGCTTCAAGATTCTTTCCACATCAACTGAACAGCGGATTTTTCCCTCTTCAAAATCCGCATAAAACGAAGGTAACGTAATGACTCCCAAACGGCGGGGTTCGCCTTTTTCGGTCTTCATGTCAATTACCTGGCCGCTTGCCTGTTCGTCCTTCATTTCCACCTTTCCGCGCTGGATTACGACAATTTTTGTTTCACCAGGTGTCCCACCGGCAGGTTCCACTTTCAAAGCGACGGACGAACCTTCCTTACCGCGTATCAAATCGACCACCTTGTCGATTTTCGTAAACATGATGTCCGTCATGTCTTCACCCTTATCACCGTTTAAAGTGTTCACACCCACGACGCGGTCGTTGAGTTTCAGCGTTCCTTCACGATCAGCTGGACCACCAACGACGATACCCATGATCTTGGTGGCACCGTCCTCTTCGCCTTGAAGAAGCGCCCCGATTCCGACAAGTTCGTTCTTCATTCCATCTTTGAAGCGATTCATTTCCCGGAAACTCATGTAGTCGGTATGAGGATCGTACGCGCGGGCTATGGCACTCAGGAAATAGTTAGCGATTTCCTCGTCATCCACATCCTTCACGCTGGAAAGAAACCGTTTGTAGCGAAGGGAAACTTTTTCCTTCGGGCTGCGATCCGCTATTCCGGGATCTGGCTTACCCTGCTCTTTAGAAAGTTTTGTGAGCAATTCGCGACGCAAATTTTCGCCTAGAACCGCTTCCTTGATCTGAAGGCACCATAAGTCTGCAGCTTCCTTTTCATTTTTCGGCCAAGGAGCATCTTTGCGACTCAACATGACAGACTCACTTGAAGAAAAATCAAAATCCGGACCTTTCAGCAATTTCTCGGCGAGGGCCACCCGTTCTTCAACCCGCTTCTGGAAGACCGCATAGATATCAGTCGCGGCGGGCATACTGTTTCCATGCAACAGAAGCATGTGGAGTTGGTCACCGTATTTCAATTTGAACTCAGCGACATCCTGCTGCGTAAAATAAAGCCTCTGAAAATCGAGATCTCTAAGATAGTCATCCAAAAATCGCTGGCTCAATTCAGCATTGAATGGCAGGCGCGCGAAATGACTGTTCTGCAACATGATTGCCATCTGCCTGCCGACCTCGTTGAAATCCGCTTGTTGAGCACATGCGGAGCAGCAAATTGCAATCAGAGCTGCGGCAGATGCCGCTTTTCGGAACCAAGTGGTTGTCATGAAGATCAAACGGGAAGGAGTTTAGAATGTTTCAACAAGGTGTCACGACTTTCATGGATGTCGATTTCCAAATTTCAGCGATGAATCACTTCTGCATTTTTCTTTGGCTTAACCAAAGCCGGAAATAGGCCTCCTTGGCCGCACGTTCGCTGGCTTCTAGATCGATGTTCTGGCCGTTGAAAAACGGATTGTCCGCCATTAATGGCCTCCTGCCTAGGTCAACCTCGATTGCAATCAATCCACCATCACGTAGGATTTTCAATGCAGCTTTCGTTGTCGGTTTCATCAATCGAATTTTTTTCCTGAATAGCTCGGAGGCATCCAACTCATGCCAAACATCCCGATCCAGCCCGACAATCAAGTCGTTCAACCGAAGATCCGCTTTTTCGGCGGGGCTGCCATTTTGCACCTGCGTCACCCGGATCACATGCCGAGGAGTGGGATCCCCTTGAACATTTACAATCTCGTCTCTGCCGAGTCCGACTCCGATATATCCCTCTCCTTCTTTTAAATACTCATCATTGACCAACTCGTGAAGGATCGCCAAACAACGCTCTCTCACTTCTGGATCATTCGCATTCCGGGACTGAGTAAATAACTCAGCCATTGCCGGTGCAGTATTTGTTCTCGCCCAAGCGAGCAGCTCTGTTTGGGCATGTTCCCTATCATGGAATTCAGAAGATTTTAATTTCTGAAGTGCCTCCAGAGGTAATTCCGAAGACGACGCCATCCAGGACGTGAAGAATAATGTGCCCCCAACACACAGGAAATTCGTCACGGCGTCAGCTTTGCTCGCTTGCATCACGCCATTCAGCGGTTAACCCCCGAAAGGAGTTTTCTGGGGAACCTCGATCGTATCGTTTGGCTGCACAGGGACATTCATAAATTGTGCTTTGGAAAGATCATAGGTAGTCGGACGTCCGTCCCGGTAAATCTTGACGCGCTTCATACTGCCGAACTCCGTAGCTCCACCCGCAGCTTGGATTGCCTGATAAAGAGTCAGTCCCTTGTTGAAGGGCTTCGGGCCTGGCGCACGAACTTGGCCACCTATTACCACTGTCTGATCGCTGATTTTGTCAGTGACATTGGAGATCACTTGGATTGTGGGATTATTATAAATTTTAGCACTTCGATAGCGAGCTTGTAGAAGGGACGCGAGTTCGTCATTTCGCAGGCCAGCCGCATGTACTGAATTGATAAACGGCATGTTGATATAACCGGATTCAGAAACTGGATAGGTATTGTCGATGCGCCCTTTTTCTTCAGAAGGCACGCCTGAGATGGTGATCTGGACTGCTTTCCCTGCCTCGATTTGAGCGAATACAGGTGATGAGAAGCAAATCAATGCGGCGAGGCCACCTAAGATGTTTTTCAAGTTCATGATATTTGTTCGGTTTAAATTTTCAATACAACTCAGAATCATTACCACGAGGAGCGGCGGCCTGGGGTTTGGATGCAGCAGTTGGAGCGCCGACCGGTGGCCCGATCTGCGATTCGGCAGGAGCATAATAAGTGTAATAGCTGGTGTAGTATTGATATTGGCTGTCGCTCCGGACATCCACGTTGTTAAGCACGACCCCGATTACATTTCCGCCGACATTCTCGACTGCCTGCTTCACCCGCAGGAGCATATTTCTAGGAAGCTTGCGATGCTGAACGACGATCATCGTAAGGTCCACTTCACTTGCTAGCACGGAAGCATCACTGACGCCGAGAATCGGAGGACTATCCACAAGCACAAGATCGAAGCGCTGTTTCACGTCCTGAATCAACTCCGACATCCTGCGAGAATTAAGGATACCCGCCGCATCGGCAGGGAGAATTCCCGACGGCATGAAATAAAGGTTATCGACGGGTGTTTGAAGAATCACGTCTTCTAACATCAATTCCGTGGTGAGATAATTTGTCAGCCCCACCGAGTTGTTAATGTCGAAGAATGTGTGCAAGCGCGGTCTGCGCAAGTCAGCATCAATCATCAGTGTAGTGTAACCTCCTTGCGCGCAAATATAGGCAAGGTTGACCAAGGTCGTGGATTTTCCTTCACCCGCACCGCCGGAAACAACCGTAATTGCATTGTCCTCTGGATTTTTGCGATTGAACTCGATATTCGTCCGAAGGATCCGGTATGCTTCCGCATCGGGACTCATCCCGCTTTGTTTGTGAAGAACTCCCACATCTTTAGGGATGACGGCGAGAACCGGAACTTGAAGGTAACGCTCGACGTCCTCAAGGCTCTTAACGGAAGTATCGAGATATTCTAGAAAAAATGCGATTCCTACTCCGAAGATTAACCCCACGACTGCGCCAAGAACGAGATTGAGTGTGACATTCGGACTCACCGGGCTTTGCGAAATTTGAGGCTCTTCGTGAATCACGATGCTGTCTTGGGTAATTTTTTCATTCATCATCTGCCCAATTTGCCTCAACCTCAACTTCTGGAGAAGGTCTTGGTCGGTTTCAAAATCTCGCTTTGCATCGACGTAGTCTTGGGCATCCAAACCTCTCCGAATGGCATCCTCTCGGGTATCGTCCCTCATGACTTTAACATCTTTCAAACGATTCGTCGCCATTTCCAATTGTGCTCCAAGGGTGGCTCGTAAATTAACGACTCCCTCGTCAAGTTGATGTTTCATCGCGCTGATTTGATCCACGGCAGCACGCACCGTCGGGTGATTTTCTCCCAAACCATTAATCTTGAGACTTTCCAACTGGCGCTTGGCATCAAGATATTGGGGATGAAGGGTTCTGATGATATTATCAGGCAGTTGGAGGCCCGCAGCATAAACCATCAACTGATCACTGTTATACTTTTGCAGGCTGTCAATTTGGCTGCTAAGCTGCATTTTTTCTTGCTCAAGCTGATTATAGGTTTGAAGGGCATTGCGGGCACCTTGGTCTTCGTCAACTCCAGATTGGCCGTAAAATGAATCCTGTCCCTTGTAGATGATGCCTTTAGTTCTAACGATCGTGGCTAAAACTTTGCGCCGTTCTTCAACTTTATCTTCCTGATCCCGGACAGCCTTGTTCAATTCATAAAGGGCTCTGTCAGCATCGCGATTTTCGATTTCAGTACGGTAAGCTTTGTACGCTCGGGCGACTTCGGCAGTGACATTCCTAGCATCCTCCTTGTCAGTATGGCGCACGCGGATAGAGATTAAGTCGGTGCCCCGGATGTTCTGGGTATTGACAATTCCCTTCAAAATTCCAATGGCAGTTTCCTTATCCACTCCCCATTTGTTAACTAATTCAAGGTTGTCCACTACCTTGGACAGGGCATTGCTGCTGGTGATTTTAGCAAACTCTGTACCAAAGAACTGGGGAGTCATCATGGCTGACGATGAAGGGTCGCTAAAACCACTTCCAAGCGGCGACACTCCAGTTGAGCGAGGTTTCACTTCGATGGTGGCCGCACTCTCAAACTTTTTAGGCATCACGTAGGTGATGACGGCCGCAGTCATGAAGACTAGTAACAACGTCAGTAAAATGATCCCGTAGCGGTTTTTGATGACTTGCCAGTAGTCCACCGCATGAAGCGCGGCCTCGTTTTGTTGGGGAGTAGAGAGATTCATCAGGATGATTGTTTCACAGTTTTATTGGAGTTCCAGTCGAAATAAAAACTCCCGCAATGAAAGACATTGCGGGAGTTCAAGATCAAGCAAGTAGTATTTCAAGGAAGGCTTGTCTATTCAAAAAACGCTAATCTCAGAATTCGGCGCTTAGACCTAAGCTAATCCGGTTTCGGTCGTAATCACGACCTACGACATCTGAGGTTGAATTTGTGTAGTTGTAAGAGGCCGTCCCGGTTAGGTAATCGTTGAACTTCACTGAAACACCGACAGAGAGATTCAGGAGATCTTCGTTGAGATCAGAAATCCCACCTAAGAAAGGAGGAGTTGTCACCGTGCGCCCACTTGCGTAAGAGGTCGGGATATAATCCACACCGGTCAACACGGTAAACATGGGAGAAATCGCGTATTCGCTGGTGATCCCTATCCGGAGAGTCCGGCGATCATCAAATTCGACGAGGCCAGCCGAAGGATGAGACAATACGGTGTCGTAGGCCTCGATTCCGTAGCGGCCGAAAACACGAACCATCCATGGTTGGGTGATCTGGGAGTTTAATGCAAGTTCTCCATAAGGGCTTGATGTACTGCTCCCGTCAGCGACATCACGCAACTGAACCCCTACTCTGACGATACCAATGGTATTTGGACTGAATCGTTGTTCAACCCCGGCAAGGATGTATTGATCGGTGGAATCGGAGGCTAGACCGTCTCCGGTGGTCTGTGCATAGCGATAATCGCCCGTCAAAACCGTTTGAGGTCCGAGTTGATAGCGAAATTGGTTGTAAAGCTCCCAAGTAAACCGGTCATTATTTGAGACGTTGCCGTAGGTGGCTCCGGTAAGATTCAGGCCCGTGTATGTCCCCAACCGTTCGGTCCAGCGGTATCCGATCGAGTTGTCGGTCTGCCAATAAAAGTATTCCGATAGTTGGCGAGAAGACGCATAGCCATAGGAATAATCCGGCTCAAGTTCGTATGACACGAAATTTTGGCTAGAAAACCGCAACCGCTCGTTGAACCGGTGGGTCAAGTTCACCCCGGCACGGGATTGGCTATTCAAATTGTTAGAGCCGCTTACGTTATTGTCGTCCAAATAATAAATGAGTCCTAATCGAGCGTAAACTTCCCAAGTAGTTTGAGGGGTGATGTCCACAAAGGACAAACTCACCCATGGATTGAGGCCGACGGAATCCTGCTTTGGGCCAAAACCTGGATTTACATTATCATCATACGTAACGCTGGCACCTACCGCCCACTTGATGGGCTTCGATTCCTGGGCTTCGCTTCCGACGTAATAGAGCCCTTGGGCTGAAGCCGAAACAACGGACATCAAACCAAATAGACTGAAACACATTTTAGTTTTCATGCAATGGGTGGGGTGAGGTGGGGGGCTGGGTGATGAGATTCATATCATGCAACCGCGATGTTGGCAATCGGGTTACGGATCGACGTCTGAAACATCGGGAGGAGCAATGATCACTGGCGGTAGGCGGGGAATAATCGGCATTCCGTCTTTGGTAGGTGGGTTACCACCCGGAAAATTCAAGACATTCGGAAATAATGCCTCAACCGCTTCCCGCGCATCTGGTGCAACCGCAAGCGCACACTGGACAATCAGGAGCATTTGATCTGGCGCTGAGTTGACAGCCGTTTGCACGATGGAGGCCACTTCTGAAGGATTTGCTTTCGATGCCTCGATGGCCGACTTAACAATTTCACAGACACAAGCTGGCGATTCCCCAATTTTGTTGGAAACAATCTCCAGCACCTTCGATTTGTCTGCCTTAACGGCATGTTTCACGACGTGCGAAACCGCGAGGCAATCCACCGGCGGTGCGGGCGGAGTTGGAGGGGTTGCGGCCATCAGTCCAGTAATGGTGCTGAATAGTGCTAGGAAAATTGTTTTTTTCATTAGTTTGGGAGATTGGGAGGACGCAGGAAATTGTCGATGGAGCGGGCAGCGGGAATCGAACCCGCATGTCTAACTTGGAAGGATAGCGCTTTACCACTAAGCTATGCCCGCGATTTCGTTGACTATAAAACCCGTGTTTGGAGCCTCAAGCAAGACTTTTTTGGCGGGTTTCCGAAATTATTTGAGCTTTTCTTAAATGTTAGGGCACATCTCATTTCCAAGTATTCACTGATGATAGATGCCCCATTTCCAATCTTTTTCAAGTTCTACGGCGAAAAATATGCTTTTCTGGTCGCACAAATGCACCCAACCCCAGAATCCGCCGACGAATCCAAAGTGCTCTTCGGGTATGGTTCGCCTTTTGGGAAAATACATAATTCTTTCAATTAAAGTCCGGTAGGGTGGGCGGACAACTTCCAGGGTAGCCCGAATTTCGTAGCCACTACCTCCGCGA
>JANYFB010000026.1 GCA_025362955.1 Akkermansiaceae bacterium | reverse complement strand
CGTGGTAGTCACCGGGCAGTTGAGGGTTTCCGCCAAGTGCAGGAGTTCCTTGTCCGCTCGGGCGATCATGCAGCCTTGGCCGGCCAAAATCACCGGGCGCTTGGCCTTGGCAATGAGGTCGGTGGCTTGTTTTACCGAATTCGCACAAATGTTGAAAGCGGTCGAAGGATCATAACCCGGCAGATTGAATGGCGGGTTCATTTCGCCAGTGAATGGGCCTTGGGAAATGTCTTTCGGCACGTCGATGAGCACCGGGCCCGGCCGGCCGGTCGTCGCGATGTGATAGGCCTCGCGGGCGATCCGGGGCAGGGAGTTGCTGTCCTTCACCAAATAGTTGTGCTTCACCACCGGGATCGTGATGCCGAAAATATCTGCCTCTTGAAATGCGTCCTTGCCAAGCATCCATGTCACCGTTTGGCCGGTGATCACGAGCATCGGGACCGAGTCCATCATCGCGGTCATCAGTCCAGTGACCGTATTTCCTGCGCCGGGACCGGATGTCACGAGTACGGCAGCCGGACGACCGGTGGCACGCGCATAACCGTCGGCCATGTGGACCGCGCCTTGCTCATGGCGGACGAGGATAAATTTCATCTTCGTTTTGACTGTCTCGAGTGCGTCGAAAATCGGAATTGCCGCTCCACCGGAGTAGCCGAAGATGTATTCGATGCCGAGGTCATCGAGGGTCTTGATAAGCGCTTGTGCGCCGTCCATTTGGTTTTTGCTCATGAAAATACGGGTTAGCGGGCAAGACTTGCCTTATGAACCGGTCGAGAGCAACTAAAAATTACCAATTTTCTTACAACTTCCTGATTTACGCCTATTAATTTTCATAAACATTGCAACTTTCCAGCAAACCCAACTCCATGGCATCCAATTTCCCACGTTTACCTCGTGAAATTTCCCGGATTGCTTCCGGCACCTTTTTCCGCCAAGGCTTCCACCGTTGGCCATGAAATCACTGGAAGCAGCCGCGAGTCGGGGAGAGGGTCGCCTGTGGGTGATCGCACTCGGGCTGTCCATGCTGGTCAATGCGGGGATTCTGGTGATCATGGGATTTGCATTGTTGAAATCACAGATCTATCAAAAAAACCATCCATTGCCCGAATCCGCGCCAGCTGTAACCACTGTCACGATTGTCCCCGCGCTTCTCATCGTTCCCTCCGCTGCCGAGACCCCGCCACCCACCCAGGGCAAGCCGTCATTCGTTAGAACTTCGGAGGATCAGGCAAGCCCGCCACCGGAAAAAACCGCCCTGATCGGCGAGCGGGACACCCAGGCTACCAGCGACCGCGCGGCCGTCGTGACCGCCCCGCCCCTTCCCTCGCAAGCCGGCATCGAGCCCAAGAACAAGGAAGATTTCGAGACCACTCACAGTGACTACCAAGACGGCGACATTGCAGGAAATCATGCCGCCAAACCGCCGGATCTACCCGCACCTTCCTTGTCTGAAACGGCACATTATCCTGCATTGGCCAACCAACCATCCACCGGAAAAATAACCGAATCTCCGGGAAATGATCTGATCCCCTCAAGCCCTCCAGCCGCAGAACACTTGATGACCAGCCCCGATCCCGTGGACGTGCCTGTCCCCCGCGAGCTTGCAGAAAAAAATGAGATCAAGCCCTCCCCGCCGCGACTTCCCGAATCAGGCAGCCCTGCGCCGAAACCTGTCGATGTGTCGAAACCCAAGGTGACTCAGCCGGTGGACGATCCCGCCTTCCGAGGCTATCAGCGAAAGACTGCGATCACCGGCTCCATTTCGCGCTCCGGCCGCAGCGCCTTGGATGTCGCAGATTCGCCGCTGGGGCGCTACCAAGCCATCATCAGCCGCGCGGTCGAACTGGAATGGCAGCGGAACTGCGTGCGCCACCGGGATTTCATCACCCCGGGATTTCTAACCGTCCGATTTTTTGTCGAAACCTCCGGCAAGGTCCGCACTGTCCAGTTCGTGGGCGATATGGAAACTGGCGAGGTCCAAAAAGGTTTCACCCTCAACTCCATCCGCGATGCCGAGATCCCGGCCATGCCCCCGACCGTGAAAAAAGACTTCGCCAAGGAACCGCTTGAACTCATTTTCAACTTCTATTTCTAACATCAACTTATGCTTCACTATTTCTATCATCTGCTAGCTGCGCTCGAACTCGGCGGCCTCGGCAACGCCTGGGACTTCCTCCACAAGGGCGGCATCTTCATGATCCCGTTAGGCCTCACGTCGGTCGCGGGGATGATGGCCATTTTGTATAAATTCCTCTCCCTTTCCAGCAGCCGCATCATCCCGAAATCCCTCGCGCGGGATGTCTCGGAGTTCCAACAACGCATCGCTGCGGACAGGGTGGAGCCAGTCCTCGCGAAATTCGAAAAGGGCGAAAGCACCCTCGCCCGCCTCTCTGCCGTCGTGCTGGAGCATCGCGGCCTGCCCCGCAGCGAAATCATTCAGGCGGTGGAATCCGCCGCCCGCGAGGAGACAGTGCATCTTCATGCCGGCATCGGCGTACTCGATACGGTCATCACCATCGCGCCGCTGTTAGGACTGCTCGGCACCGCCTCCGGCCTCGTCCTGATTTTCCAAGGCCTCGGAGACAATTCCGACCACCTCGCCATCGCCCGTGGCATTGCCGAGGCGCTCACCACCACCATCTTCGGCCTCGCGATCGCCGTGCCCTGCGTGGTCGCGCATGGCTATTTCATCCGCCGTATCGAAATGTTGACCGCCCGCCTGGAGTCCTTGCTCTCCAGCCTGTCCGCCGTCTGCGGGAAATCCTCTCCACACGCCTGATTCCCCATGCGTTTTCATCGTCCCAAGACCACCCGCAGCCAGATCGCGGTCATTCCGATGATCGACATCCTCTTCGTCCTGCTGGTGTTTTTCATCGTGTCCACGGCTTTTAAAAAGCCTCGGGACGTGCTCCGCATTGAGCTGCCTACCGTCCATGAAATCCCCTCGGACACCGTCGCCGACATCCGCTCCACTCTCGCCTTGGACGCGCAGGGAAACGTCACGTTAGATTCCCTGGCAGTTCCCGATGGCTTGCTGGAGTCCTACCTCGTCGCCTATCAGAAACAAAATCCTGGCCGCAAGCTCGAACTCGAAGCGGATAAAAGCATCCCTCTCGAACGCCTCTTGAAAGTCTGGGACTCCCTCACCAAGGCCGGCATCCCGATCAAGGACGTCCCCGCCCGGATCAAACTGCCTCAATGAATTTCCCGAGACCAACCTAACGGCTGATTTCGATTTTTGCGGTGTCCGAGATGTCTTTTTCGAGGATCCACCATCCGGCCTCCCGGTGGGCGGCTGCGGGCTTGCCATCGAGGGAAACACCGGTCGATCCCACGGCGGCGGGAATCTCGACTTGAGCTTTCATGTGAGGCGGAAGTTTGATGGAAATTGAAAACGAGGCGGCGTTTTTCCAATCGACGAGAATGGGGCCAAGCGGGGTCGGGATCTTGCCGCTGGCAGAGCTTAAACCACCGGGGTGGGGGCGGATCTGCGCGCGCTTCCAACCCGGTAACGACGGTTGCGCTCCGAGAATAAAGCGAGGTAGCAGGTTGGCGGGTGCGGCTCCCCAAGCGTGATTCCAATCCTGGTTCGGCTTATAGTGCTGGTCCCATGCTTCCCAAGTGATGGTGGTGCCGCTCTCCACCATGTGGCGCCAGCTTCGGTCGTTAGACGCGGTGATCAACTTGAGCGCCTGCTCGTCCGCTCCATTTTCAAACAGGCCTTCAAGGAGGTATTGCGCCGCATACACGGAGCAGACCATGCCGCGTCCCGCTAACCAACTCGCGACCGATTTCCGCTGCTCGGCTGGCACGATGCCGAATGCGAGGGGAAACAAATTGGCATGAAGCGAGGAGTGATTTGTCCCCACTCCATCTCGATATCGTCCGGAGGTGGCATCGAAGAGATCGGCTTGAAAGCGCGTTCTGGCAGCAAGCGAGTCCTCGCGATACTTGGAGGCCTCCGCTGTATTTCCCACCGCTTGAGCCAGCTCCGCCATGTCTGCTAGAGCACGTAGATAGAAAGCGTTGACCACGGTGTTCGTTTTCGTGAATACATAACCGTCGCGCTCGGCGGTGGGCCAGTCCACGATGTCGTCCCGTTTGATTTGTGGGTCATTGCTGAGGACCAGCCCGCCTTCCCCCACCCGCTCTAGCAGGAGCTTTTTCTTGAGGGATTCATAACGCGGTGCCAGCCATTTGGCATCGCCGGTGTGCATCCAGTCGGCGTAGGCCATGAAGATCATGTGCGATGCCCATTCCGTCGGCCATGTCGGCAACTTGATGAGTCGGTCAAAAGTATCGCGTGCCATTTGGATGTCATTGCTGGTCGCGTAATGGCCGAGCTGGTTCAGGTAGGCATCGCCCTCGTAGGAAATTCGTTCGCGATCCCCATCGACATAAACCCCCGCGAAGGTGGTGGCCTTGATCGAGTAGCGGCTGAGATCCCAGATGCGGTTGAGCATTTCATCTGAGGAATGAAAGGCGGCATCCGCATCATTCCAAGTGGCGGAAAACGCCGACTCCCTGACGATTTGTGCAGGCTTTAATTCGCCGGGCCAGCCTTCGATTTCCACCCACCGGAATGGCATCACCACCCCCCATGACTCGGGGGTAAGGACGGCTGCGGGCTGCTTGGTATTTCTCGCATCCGCAGGTGGTGCGACGAGGATCGGCTGGGTGCCAGTGGGTTTGATCTCTACCACCGCGTAACGGACCGATCCCGGAGGCTTACGGTTGATCCGACCGTTTTCCAAGGCTTCTCCGAAGTGGACTTTGACGGTGTTAGACAAACCGACGGGCGGCGTGATGAGCAAGTTCCCGAAAGCCACCCGCTGAAAATCCACGAGGATCACTCCGGGGGCAGGAGTGGAAATTTTTCCCGGATTCTCCGGAACCAATTTCACAGGAGCCGCAAAGGACGCGGACATCAGGCCCAAGATGATTGCTAACAGCGGGGGCCGAGGATTCACGGATGGGGGCGCGGCTTTTCGAATGTTAGAAAAACACAAATCAAATGATGCCGCGGATGTCTTCCTTGGAGTCACGAAATTTCATCGCGGCTTCAGTGCGGGAATGGACATGAAGTTTTTCATAAATCCGGCGGAGATGCACGCGAACGGTCTCCACGCTGATGCCGAGGCGGTCGCCGATTTCCTTATTGGCAAGGCCCTTGGTGAGATGCTCGAGGATTTCCTTTTCGCGTTTGGAAAGCTTCACGTCATCCTCCACCGGAGCTTTGAGGGGCTGATGAAATGCTTCGACAACGCGACGGGCGATTTCCGCGCTCATTGGGGCACCGCCCGAGCGGACATCGCGGACCGCCTGGCGGACTTCCTCCGGGGTGGAGCGCTTGAGGAGATAGCCGGATGCGCCGGCTTTCAGGGCCGCGAATATCTGGTCATGATCGCGATAAACAGTGACCATGATGACTTGCATTTCCGGCAGGTGGCGCTTGATGCGGGCGGTGGCCTCGATGCCGGAAATACCGGGCAGATTGATGTCCATGAGGACGACCTGGGGGCGGAAGGCTTCGATTTTTTTCAGGGCTTCCTCCGCGCTGGTCCAGACGCCCACGCAGCGAAAGTCCGCAGCGGATTCTACAATTTTGCGCAAGCCCGCCCCGAGCGCGGCGTTGTCCTCAACGATGGCGACATCGGTGGTCGGTGGTTGGGAGACGGGCATGTCAATTCAGGAAACAGGTTTGGGCACGAGAGGCAAGGGGAGAGTTAGAAAAACGGTTGTGCCTTGGGCGCGGAATGTCTCGATACGGCAGTCACCCCCGGCTTCTTGCATCCGCTGCTTGAGGTTTCCGAGGCCGTTTCCGCCGGTGGCGTAGTCTGGTTCAAAGCCGCAGCCGTTGTCCTCGATTCGGATGTCTAGCAGGTTTTCGGTAATGGTGATCGCCAATTTGACCTCCGTGGCGCCCGAGTGCTTCACGACGTTGTTGAGCGCTTCCCGAGCAGCAAGAAATACGCCATGGCGCTGAATGGTGGCCAGCGGGAGATCGGGAATATCCCGGCTGACGTCGATGCGGAGTGCGATGCGGGCGATATCGAGAAACTCGCGGGCGAAGGCGGCGACATAGTCCACCAGAGAACGAAGCGTGTCCTCGCGGGGGTTCACGGCCCAGACGATTTCATCGAGACTGCCGACGACATGCTTGGCCTTGACGGAAAGCTGTTCGAGCGAGGGCTGCAATCCTGCGTTTCCAGCATCCTCGGCGGCGAGTGCTGCGAGGATGGAAATTTCCGTGAGGCTGGCTCCGAGGTCGTCATGAAGGTCACGGGCGATGCGGGAACGCTCGCCTTCACGGGCATTGCGGATTTTCAGTGATTGAATGCGGGTTTTCATTCTCATCCTGGCCGCGATCCACCCGGCCCCGGCCGCAGTGCAGAGAATGAGCGCGCCGACGGATAAGTAAAACCAAGCGGTCTCCCAAAATCGGGGCTGGATCACGATGGCGATGCTTGCGGGAGCGGCGCTGGGAAGTCCGTCGCCATTCGAGGCCATGACCTCAAAGGTGTATTTTCCGGGAGGCACCGCTTCAAAGGAGGCGATGCGCTGGTTTCCAAGTTCCCGCCAGGATTCGTCGAGTCCAACGAGGCGGGCCCGGTAAGTGGTTTTTTCCGGTGCGCTGTAACTCAAGCCGACGAAGCGGAATTCCAACCGGGCGCGGCCGGGATCAGTGGTGATGGTCGGAGTCTTGCCAGGGAACAGGACGCCGTTCGCACGGACGGATTGGAGGAAAACCGGCGGCGGGATGCGATTTTTTTCTAGCAGTCCCGGTCGGACCCTGACGATGCCGCTATCGGTTGGAAACCAGATGGCACCGTCCTTCGCCCGCCATCCTGCAGGCTGGTAGCCGCCGATGCACTCGCGCGAGGGAAGGCCGTCGGTGTGATCGAGACGCAGCCACTGAACCGGGATGTTAGGATCGCGGACGTGGGCGAGAAGTTCCGCGCGCTGGGCTCGGATAATTCCACCTAGCGAGCCTAACCAGATGTAGCCTTTTCCATCATCCACCACGCTGGTGAGTCGGGAATCCTGCAGGCCATCGTTCGCATCGAAGCACACCCAGTTTTTCCCGTCCCAGAGATAGAGTCCGCTGCCGAGGGTGGACACCCATGTCTCGCGGTTAGAAATCGGGAGGATGCCGGAGATCCAGTGATGTCTGAAAACGGTAGAAGTGGCGACCGTCACGAAGCCGCGGCTATCACCTAGCAAAACCCTGCCGGTAGAACTGCCAGCGATGATCTTGCCTCCGGGATAAGGTTGAATAACGGTTAGATCGAGCCCACCCAAATCTTCCGACACGCCTTCCGCTTTGCCGAACTCTCGCACCGTTTCTCCCGAATAGGAAGCCAGCCCACGGGTCCCGCCGAACCAAAGCGTGCCGTTCGAGTCCTGAGCGATGGAGCGGACCTTGGATGGAATCTGCGTTTTCGAAAACTGGGGGACGAAAATTCCGTCGATAAAACGGAAAACGCTGCCATCCCTGGATGCGACCCAAAGGCGTTTGTCTCTGTCTTCAAACAAGGCTGCGGCAGGGCGGTAATAGGTCGCATTTAACTCGACATAGTGGAACTGCTCGGGCGTCCAAACCGTTAGGCCGCCTCGGCTGTTGGCGATCCACCAAGTACCTGCGTGATCCTCGATCACGGCGCAGACGGCACGTTCATTTTGGCCTTCGTTCGGGTCCAGCACATCGACGCGGGCATGGCGGACGCGGATGAGGCCGTTGACCGGGGAGGCAATCCACACGTTGCCTTCGCTGTCCTCTAACAATTCATTAACCGCGAATGCTTGGCCGCGTTGAGGAAGCTCCACGGGGATGGCGGCCGCCGCTGCGGATGCCACTGCCAGACCTCCGGACGAGCCTGCGGTCCAGACACGATTCAGGTGGTCCCGCAAGACTGGGCGGACTCCAGACTCCACCACCCTGCCGCCGTCTCTTTGTTTCTGATAGTCCTTTTCAAACAAATGCGAAAGCTCTTCTGAAGGGATCACTTTTGACGGAGCACCCGAGGGATCAATTTGTCCGAAATCCTGACCACGTTTGAAAAAAATGGCACCCTTGTCATCCTCGACGAGTTGGGTCACCAGCGGCGGGTTTGGACTGCGGATATTGTCGAGAATCCGCCGCAGCCTTCCTTGATGAACTTGGAACAGTCCCCCCTGATAGGTGGCGGCCCAGACGCTGCCGCCACTTGTGGCGAAGAGCCTTGAAAAGGCAAGACGGTAGCGGCGCAGTTCACCTTCCGGCTCAATGACTTCAAAATCGAATCCATCAAAGCGTGCCACGCCTTCTGCGGTGGCAACCCAGAGGTATCCATCGCTGGACTGCACCACCGAGCGGACAACGTTGCTGGGCAAACCATCTTGGGATTGCCACACCTTGACCAAAATGCCGGGCTGCGCCGTGAACTCCGCAGCGGTCGCGCGCAGGAGCAGAAACAGTACGATGAATGCAATGAAACGCACGGGAATGAGAAATGAGCCCCTGGAATGAATTTGTCGAGGTTTCGGACAACCAACATCTTCTGCAAATCATTTCCCCAATGCGAAAAACCGCCGACTCCTCATGGAGCGACGGTGTGTCCCTATCGCAAACATTTGTTAGGCCTATCTCCTGCGGCGGAGAAGCAGGACGACTCCGAATGCGCCGATCAATCCCGGTGCGGCCGGCTCGGGGATGGCGGTGATGGTAACAAAACCGCTGCCCGCGTTGCCACTGATCGTGCCGCCGTTATAGCCAGCGGTGGAATCATTGTAATTAAAAGCCCATTCGCCACCATCCGCGAGGGTGTAGGTCTGATTGTTCAGATACGCATCGAAAGAACCGCTGAGGGTCTCGTATGCAAATAAAGTGAATTTATCTCCGATTTGATAACTTCCAAGATCCTCCAAAGTGAGCAACGCACCCGATGCGATCGTTAGAGTGCCGTTGACATCCAGCAAGTCTGCGCTCGTGGCACTTCCCGTATATTGATAAGCGTAGGTAGAACCTGAATTCAAATCAGCGGTGCCATTGATGGTTAGCGTGCCAGGCGAATTTCCAGGGGCGAGCGTGCCACCATTATTCACGTTTAGCGATGCAGTGCCAGTTCCGACGGTGCCGTTTGTGCCTCCAAGTGTTCCGCCGCTATTGACGGCGAGTGCGGTATTTCCAAGCGAACCATTCAAAAGAAGCGTTCCCGCAGAGATCGTGGTAGCGCCGGTGTAGGTGCTGGTTCCATTCACTGTCAAGGTGCCGCCACCCGATTTCGCAAGTGCTACATCACCTTGGGTTCCACCATTATTCCCGGCAATGGAGCCAGCGAAGTTGGTGGCGCTGCCGGAGCTGAACGTTAAGGTGCTCGTCGTGCTAACAACGCTGTTTTTCACCGTCCCGGTGGCATCACCTGTTAGCGAGACTAATGATTGATTGAAGCCTGCCAGGTCAAATGTGCCTGAAGTGTTTACAGTGAGGGTCGTAGTCGTAGGTAGCGAATTAACCACGCCTGCGGTGATCGTGCCGCTGCTCTGAATGGTGGTAGGGCCGTTGTAGCTGCTCGCCACACTGATCGTTAGATTCGTACCGGCGCCGGTCACTACCAAGTCGGAACTTGCGGCCGCGCCACTGATAGCGACTCCAGAAACGTTGATATTACCACCGCCCGTGAAGGTCGCCGTGGTGCCGCTTTTTACGACTCCGCCCGTGAGATTAAGCGTAGAACCTGACAGTGCGGAAATCGAGCTGCTGGCCGTCACGGTGACCGCACCGGCATAAGTGTTAGTGCCGCTTACATTGACCAAGGCTCCGGTCTGTCCGGAGGCGGCACCACCATTGAGGGATAGGGCTTCCGCGCCTACCGAGATGTTCCCTTGGAGTTGCAGCGTGGCTCCGTTAGAGACAGTGGTTGCACCGGTGGTTGATCCAAGCGCGCTATTGGCGCGGATATTCAGGATTCCCGCGCTCACCGTCGTCAGACCGGTGTAGTTACTTGCGGTGCCAGAATTTGTTAGGGTAAGAGTGGAATTGCCGACTTTGGTGATCCCTGTGGTGCCCGTACCGTTGGTGATGAAACCATCGTAATTACTATCCACTGGCGTTACCCCGAGACCGCCCACGGTCTTGCCACCGATGGTATAAACCACGTTTTGGGTTGCTCCCCCGCCAGAGCCACCAAGAATGGCGGTTGAGGTTCCGGCTAGCGCGCCAATCGTAATCCCGGTTGCATTGCTCCGGACAGAGGTGCCCGTATTCGCCAAGTTTAGTGTCAGGTTTGTGCCACCCGTGCTGCCGTTCCAACGGGATCCGCCACCGCTTGCAATGAGCGTGCCGGTAAAACCAGTGAGGCTGCCGCCGTAGTCGTTCACGTAATTTCCGCCAAAGGTCAGCGTACCGTTACCGGTCACCGCACCCAGCGTTTGAACCGTACTTCCCGTGGTGCTGGTGATGAAATTCGTGCCATTGACCACTACCGGGTTGCTAAACAAACTCGTGGTGGTGGTGGTGGTGATCC
>JANYFB010000010.1 GCA_025362955.1 Akkermansiaceae bacterium | reverse complement strand
CGTTCCTGTCTTACGGGCTTGAGCACCGGTGCTGTGCAGAAGACTGATTCCCGCAGTCATCAAGGTGACAAGGATGGCGATCACAGCCACCATTTCGACTAGCGTGAATGCCGGTTTACTAGGGCGAATCCTAATTTTGCTGAGGGAAATCACAATTTATAATGTCAAATCTGAAAACTTGGTTGCGCAAATCGTGCCAACACGAAGTAAACACACAAATAAGGGGATGCCAACTTGTGATGCTCAATAGGCGATTTGTGACGAAACCGTCGGTATTGACTGATTTCCAACTGGAAACAGCTTATTCTGAACGCACGTCATACCAAAATTGATCCGCCGCCTTCCGATCATCACCCCGGAAAACTTTGCGGACAAAGGCGGGATTTCGGAATAAATACCAATCGCCAAACTGGTCGAATTTTCGACACGACGTGATCAGGGGAGCCCACAGAAGAGTCCCCCACGAGCGCCCGGATTTGCGGCCGTGGGCTTTCAAACGGCGGGCGAAATCCACATCCTCCACGGAAACGAAACGGGTGTCGAAACCGCCGATTTCATCGAAATCCCGCTTCCAGAACCAGAACAGTCCGTAGCTCACGCCTGTGAATGCGAGGTAGGGTAAAATCGAGAGGCCACTTGCGACAATGCCCAGCGACCACCGTTCCGGCAGCACCATGGCCCCACCGCCGACAATGTTTCCCGCGTCAAGCCGCCGCACGATTTCCTTGAAACTGTCGGGATGCATCCGGCTATCGGCATCGCAGGTGACGATGATTTCTCCCTTGGCAAGGGCGATTCCGGCGTTGCGGATCATCGACAGATTTTTTGCATCCTCGCGGACGATCAGACAGCCGTGGCGGCGCACAATTTCTTCGGTGTCGTCGGTGCAGCGGTTGAGGACGACAATGATTTCGATTTCCGCATCCACGCGGCCCTCAGCTTGCCGGACGGCCTCCAGGCACGCAGGAAGAAACGCCGCTTCGTTGTGGGCGGGGATGATGAGGGAAATCCGGGGCATCACTGTGCTTCGTTGGCTTTTGGAGCTTCTTCCGGGGTGCCTCCGCCGAGAATTCCGTCGAGGATTCCGCTAACTTCCCGCACGGCCTTGGTGCCTTTTTCGATCATCTTCACGCCTTTCTCAACCGTTTTAGGGGAAGGGTCGCCGAGCATGGAGTGGGTGAATTTAATGACTTTCTCACCCGTCTCGGGAATTTGGTCGAACATCCGGATGCCCGCAGCGGCGATCAACCGGTCGGTTAGATCTTCCTTGGGATCGTCCAAGGTGCCCGTGATCCGAAGCGTCGTCCACATCAGTCCCCGCTCGCCCGCAGCGAAAACGTCCGTCTCCGCACCGGGAATGGTGGAGAGTGTGCCCGGTGCTAGGCCGAGGCGGAACAGGCCGTCTATTGCCTTGCCACGAATCGTGATCGCTCCCTCTAACCGGACAAGACCTTCGCTGGCAAGCACAAGGTCCGTTAGGGAAATTTCGCCATTTTTCCACCGCCACTGCGTATGGGCCGCGTTGAGGGTGAGCACGCGGAAGCGGCGGGTATCTGCATAGGCAGCGAGGGCGTCAAGCATCGGCAAGGCCGTGAGCACGCCGTTCTGGATCGTCAGCTTGCCGCTCGCCTGCGGGTATCCCATGCTGTTGTCCAACGTGAAATCCGAGGTCACGTCACCGGTCAGCCGCTTCGACCAATCCGCACTGAGAATGTCTTCACACTTCATTCCGGTGGCATCGCCTTCGAGGGAAAACTTCTTGGAATTCATGTCCCAATCGCCGCTGGACTGTATTCGTCCGTTAGACCATGCTGCGACCGTGGAGTCGGTTAGGAAAACATGCTCTTTCTGATAGCGGAGACGCGCCCGGTCCAGCCGGAGTTCCGGCACGATGCCGAAAGGAAGCCGGATCGTGCCGCCTTCGATCTCAGCGCGGTAGGCATTCTTGGCGCCGGCCTGTTCCGCATGAATGCTCAATCCGCTGGCGACTGCCAAGCCTTGATCGAGGATCGCTTTTACCACAACCTCGCGCACGTCGATGCCTTGAAGTTCTGCTTCGCTTGGGAACCAAGCCTGGCGTTTGGCTTTTTTCTCAGCCTTCAGAGCCACCCCGGAAATCGCTGTTACATCCATCGGTTTCCTCGCATCCACGGAAACTTCGAGACGCCGCAAACTGGAACCCCGGATTTCCCAAACGCCGCGCCGTACGCCGCCCAGGCCGACTTCCGTGTGCAAACCATCCGCCTGCACTCCGGTGATCAGGCCTTTGCCGGTCGCCTCGAATGAATCGGTGTCCACGGCGAGGCCTTCCCAATGGAATGGCGCGAACTCACCGGTGACGCCCGCCGTCTCGCTCGCTTCGGCTGATAGAAATTTTCGGAACGCGTCACTATGCAAATAGCTCCGCAACATCCCATAGCCCACGCCTAACAAAATAACTCCCGATACCAACAGCACAACCACGGCCTTGCCCAGCCAGCGGTTCTCTCCTGCAACCTTGCGCTTTCGTGATCGACGGCTCATTTCCCGGAATCCTAGCCGAGCCACCCGCCACCGCAAGCCTCCGCACGGGTCTCAAAGCGGGAGATCGTAGCTGCGGCCCCCGAGGCCGTCATACCAACGAATGTAAGCGAGATTGACCATCGAGTAGCCGCCGGGAGTCGGGTAATTTCCGGTGAAATACCAATCACCGCACGCACCCTTGATGGAGGCATGGAGGTTGTCGATATTTTGAAAAATTACCTGTACCTCGCCATGCCAGTCGATGCCCTCGGGATAAACCATGCGGCTGATTTCCGCAGACACCTCCTCATCGCTGAACGCCTCGTAAACCGCCTGGACACGGTTGCGCCGTTCGTGGACGGGAAGTTTCAGCTCGGCTTGGCAATCATCATACACCCGATCTAACAACCACTGCCGCCCCGCCCGTCGGTGAAGCGCGACAGCCGCTCCAAACGCGATGAACTTGCCGAGTTCAGACATGTCGATGCCATAGCAATCCGGGTAACGGATCTGAGGCGCGGTGGAGCAGACGACGATTTTCGAGGGTTTCGTGCGGGCAAGAATTTTGAGGATCGACTGCTTCAGCGTGGTTCCCCGGACAATCGAGTCATCTAACGCCACCAGGAAATCGCCGGGTTTCACGACCCCATAAGTGATGTCATACACGTGGGAAACCATCTGGTCGCGGCCTTTTTCCTGAGAGATGAAGGTCCGCATCTTGATATCCTTATGGGCGACTTTTTCACCCTTCGGCCAGTTGCGGAGGATCAGGTCGTCCACCAGATCGGGCGTTAGATTCCCCTCGGCAGCCGCTTGCAAGATAGAGCAGCGGACTTCTTGACGGCGAAACAGACGCAGGCCGTCCATGAGTCCGTAGTAGGCGGTTTCTGCGGTGTTAGGGATGAAGGAGAAAATCGTTTTTTCGAAGGCGCCGCCGATGGACTCCACCACCTGCGGGACGAGCGCGGCACCCATCGCTTTTCGTTCCCGATAAATCTGCGGGTCGTTGCCACGGGAAAAATAGATTTTCTCGAAGGAACAAGGCGTGAATTTCTGAGGTGGCGCGAAGGGCGAGTCCGAGATGGAGCCGTCCGATTTGATCGTAATCATCGAACCGGGATCGACGGGCTTCACCGCATTGGCATCCACCTCAAAAACCGTCATCAGAGGCACACGCTCGGAGGCAAAAGCGATCACCTCGTCGGTCACTAACATGTGGCAGGGTCGGATGCCGCGTGGATCGCGCATGACGAACATGTCGCCATTTCCGATGACTCCACAGATCGCATACCCTCCATCCCAGGCGGCCGCAGATTCTGCCACGAGCTTGGGCACATCGAGCGCGGCGGAAATTCTAGCAGGCATTTCCGCACCGGGAACTCCCTCGTCGCGAAGCTGTCGATAGAGGTCGGTGTGGGCCTCGTCGAGATGATAGCCGATTTCCTCTAACACCGTCTGCGTATCGGTGCCGAAAACCGGGTGCTGGCCGCGGTCAATGAGCACCTCGTTGAGGGCGGCGGCATTGGTCATGTTGAAATTCCCCATCACCATCAGGGTGCGGGTCGGCCAGTTGCTGCGGCGCAGATACGGGTGGCAGCAACCGACATCGAATTCGCCGGATGTGCCGTAGCGCAGATGGCCTATCAGGATTTCCCCACCGAAATCGAAGTGCTGCTTCACACTCGCCGGGTTTTTGTAATCCATCACGCCCTTGCGGGACATTTTGTAGAAGTCCTTCGTTTCCTTCCTGAAAATCTCGGAAAGCGCATCTTTTTCGACACCCCGTCGGCGGTTGACGTAGGGTTGGCCGATAGGCATGTCGATTTTCACGCATCCGATTCCGGTGCCGTCTTGGCCACGGTTGCGCTGCTTTTCCATCAGGAGAAACAGCTTGTTCAGGCCCCAGAGACAAGTGCCGTAGCGGTCGTAATAATAGGCTAACGGCTTGCGGAGCCGGACTGCGGCGATTCCGCATTCGTGGGTGAGGAAGTCGCTCATGCGTAGGGGAATTTTACCTTCACTCGCCGGTAACGCAAACGCGGACCCCTTCTTCGGGAACCATGGGACCGAGAACGGTGCCGCCGTCGCCCGCCTTGAGCGCGGCCTCGACATCCGCCTCGGCGACGATAGCGACCCAGCCGATGCCCATGTTGAAGGTGTGGAAACGGTCCTCGCCATCGACATGGGAAAGCAATTTTTCGATTCCGGGGAGATTCCAGCGGGGGATTTCCAAATCGGCACCCATTCCGCGGAAAAGCCGCTCTAGGTTTTCCGGAAGTCCGCCGCCGGTGATGTGGGACATGGCTTTCGGTTTTACCCCGGATTTTTTCAAATCACGAGTGACATCATGATAGAGCCGGGTCGGTTTCAGCCATGCGTGGAGTTCTTCCTGAGTGACTTCGCCGGGAAACTCATTGAGCACGCGGCGGACAAGGGACCAGCCATTGGCGTGAATGCTGTCCGAAGCGTAACCGACAAGAACATCACCGACCGCGACGGTGGTGGGGTCGATGAGGTCGGGTTTTTCCGCGCAACCGATACAGAAACCCGAAAGTTCGATAACATCGACGGGAACGATTCCAGGCATTTCGGCGGTTTCGCCCCCCGCAAGGATGCAGTCGCAGGCTTCCAAATAGTCGGCCATCCCTGAAATCAGGCGGGTGATTTTTTCCTCATGGAGGGCCGCGATACCGATGTAATCGAGGAAAAGCAATGGATCACCGCCGGTGGTAAGAATGTCGTTCACACTCATCGCGACAAGATCCTTGCCCGCCGTTTCGAGGAGATCGTGCTCTAGAAGTAACTCTAATTTGGTCCCGACCCCGTCACAACCCGTCATCATCACCGGCTCTTTGTAGCTGCTGAGATCGTAGCAAGCGGCGAAAAGCCCGAAGGCTCCCCACAATTTCCGAGTTTGTTGGGTTCTGCGCACATGAGTGCCGATGTCGCCCACTAAAGCAGCCGCTTTTCGCGTGTCCACCCCTGCCTGTTGGTAAGTTAACTTGCCCGCCATATTCCGCTGCGGGAGTTCTACAAGCCACCTTCCTCGCGTCACGCAGAAAAAATATCAGCTTTTTTATCAATGCTTCATTTCCAAGGAAATCCTTAAAATAGAAGAACTATCAGGATGAAATCCCCGCAATTTTAAAAAGAATGACACGCGAACGCGTAAAATGTTCAAAAAAACATTGCCAACCTAAAAGGATTATTCTAAACGTCGGAAAGGTTAGCGAAGCCGATATTTAAGTTTGCTTGACAATCTGGCCCATTGACCTAGAACCGTAACGAATCGAACTCCCAACCGATGAACAAACAAGCCTCCATCTCTTTCGACTCCGGTCTTGAAATTGGCTACGGCAGCACCCTCGCCCGCTTCGGCCAAGAGGTGAAGTTGACCGGCGGCACTCATTTTCTCCTCGCCCGCAACGGACGGGGCAAGACCACGCTTCTCCGGACTCTGGCCGGCACCCTGAAACCCGTTTCCGGAAAATTCCGTGCCGAGGGATTTGTTCAATATCTTCCCGAGGATCTCCGCTTCGATCCTGAAATCACGGCGGCGATGGTTTTCCGGATGCTGCTTCCGAAGACGCGCTTGAAAGAAGCGTTGAATCTCGCGGACCGTATCGAGCTGGACGTCAAAAAGCCCTACGGCCGCCTTTCGACCGGCAATCGTCGCAAAACCAGCCTGATCGTGGCCGAGTATTCCGTAAAATCGGATCGCGGAAATATCCTTCTCCTCGACGAGCCCTTCAGCGGTCTCGACGCATTTGCGCGACAGGCTTTTGAAGAAATCTGGAAGGAATCGAACGACGAGGTGCTCCGCTTGGTGAGCTGCCATCCCGATTACGATTCCATGGAAATGCCCAGCGCCCTGATGATTGAGGGCAAACTAGCACGCCATTTAAGTGAAAACGGCCAAACCTGGAGCGGCCTGAAAAACCTGATGAACTGAAAATCCATCATCAACGAATTATGAGACTTTTCCGACTAACATTTGCCACGATTCTCCAGCGTAAAGCTTGGGCGATTTGCGCCATTTCGGTCACCGCTCTTCCATTTGTGCTGCCGCTGATTTCCAGTGCCACTGAGAAGCCGATTCTCGTCCAGCCCGCGCGGATTCTCGCTGCTTGGAGCACTCTCTGGATTTGTTCCCTTCTCTGGGGCCTGTTCACCGCCGCCCGCGAGGGTGAGTCCAATGCCAAATCTGGGGTTGGTGAATATTTCCAAACGACTGGAGTTTCCGCAACCCGTCAGCTTTTTGAAATTTGGTTGGCGGTATTCTCATTCATCGCCCCCATGGCATTGATCACCGCAGCAATTTGCCAATTCGGTGCCGCGCCCAAAAATCCGATTGAGCATTCGATGTGGTGGACCTTAAATTTACAATATGTCGCGCTCTTTCTGCTAGTGATGGCGCCGTTATTGGCTTTGGCCTCGGCCCTTGCCTCTCGTTTCGGAGGAATTGCAGGTTTCGCAATCACATTACTGATTACTCTCTATGGTCTTTATGGAGTCGGGTATTTGGAAAGTATGTTGAAAGTCGAGGCCAATCCGATTCTCCACAGTGTATGGACGTTTTCCCCACACTATAGTTTCGCTGATCTAACACAGCGACTCCTCTTCAAAACCGGAGCCCTGCCTGCGGCTGCATTCTGGAACATGACTCTCTACTTTGCAGGAATCCTGGCGGTTTATGTAGGTGTTTCCCGGCTCTGCTTCCGCACCAAACTCTCCGCGTAGCCACTTCTTCCGAGTAATTAAAACCTAATCTCCTCTTTCCGATGTCACGTATTTTCACCCATGCTACCTCCGTTTGCCTGATAGGCACCGGCGTATTCGCCTGGGCGTTTGCAGGACGCCCGTTAGTTGCAGACCGCGATTTGAATGTGCCGCTCAATCCACTGGGAATCAATGGCAGTCCTTATGGCGAGGTTCTTGCCATGGCGATGCAAGGCCCCATTGATACTTACTGTGACATGGGAATGAACGGCCAAGGCCACCAGCACGGAGAAGCGGAAGAGAACGATAAAATTGAAAAACCCGAAGAATCGCCAGCTAACACGAATGTTGTCAGTGCGAAAGAAGATAACTCAATCACGAAACGCTTTGAGAAATTCCTCACCGAATTGAGCGCAACACCTGAAATCCGCACCAATCCTTATGCCGCTGGCACAGCACTCAAACTCTATCTGCGCCGCCAAGCTGAAGACAAACTCCGGTTCGCCTATAAGCTCGATCCTTCACATTACGGAAACTACAACACTCTCCACTTTTTCCTAACCGAGCCATCCGTGGGCACCCGTCCTGAGCTTACCCCCTCTGCGGCAAAACTTGCCCAAGACACCATTCAATACTGCCTCAAGCAGGAACATGATCCCCGCCCGGCCCTCACCGCAGCAGCGGCGGCGACTAACATGATGCACCTCATGTTCGCCGATCTCCATACCGGCGAGAAGCCCAAGTTCACCACTGCCCAGATGCGCCAATGCTTGAACATTCTCGACTTTTGCCTCGCCCGCTATGACAGCCTCGCCCGGGAATGGGATGAGACAAAACAATGGGAGCTTCTCTCGCCCATGCGCATTGAGGAGTGTGAAGAGCGCATTCACTTCGTCCGTAAAATCCGCAACGACGCCGAGCAAACCATCCTACGCCTCGAAGGAAAAATCCAAGAGCAGGTCGCAAACTAACACTTTCTAACATTTTATTAGCCATGTCCGTCTTCGCCTCCGTTCTCGAACCACCGCCACTTCCGGGCCATTCCCCGGCAGCCACGCCGGTGCGTTTTGGCGCGAGCATGAGGGGCACGGACCTTCTCGGCATTATTTTCCGAGTCTGCCGGGAATTGAAGGTCTCTGACATCCAGATGCGTGCCGGGCGCCCGGTTTACATCCATACCAACAAAGGCATGGAAAAACTCGACTTCCTCGGAACGCTCTCGCCCGCTAACATGGACGAGATCCTCAAGGAGCTGATCACTAATCGCGAAAGTGGCAGCCACGGTTTCGGCCAGGAACAGAGCCTCGGACAGCGAGTGGATGAAAAGATCAAACTCGCCATCGACAAGTTTTCCGAAACACGGGTCGCAGACTTCTCCTGCGACGGCATCTTAATGGGGGACAGCGGCGAGCGTTCTGGTCGTCTCCGCGTCCAAGCTCACCTTAGCTCCTCCGGTCTCGGCGTCACCTGCCGGATTCTCAATGATTTCATCCCCGAGCTTGAATCCCTCGGCATCGATCCGGATACCACCGACACCCTGCGCCACGGTGTTCTCAAGCGTGCCGGACTCTGCCTCGTTACCGGCCCGACCGGCTCGGGAAAATCCACCACACTCGCATCCCTCATTGACTGGGCCCGACGCAATCATCCCAAGCATATCGTCACCGTCGAAGATCCTATCGAGTATCAATATCCTGACGACATGGACGATCCAGACTACCCTGGACACCGAATCCCATCTCCCAGCATTGTTACTCAACAAGAAGTTGGTCGCGACCTCCATTCCTATCGTCAGGGTCTAAAGGACGTTCTTCGGAAAGCGCCCCACATCATCCTTCTCGGAGAAATTCGGGACCGCGAGGCCATGGAAACTTGCATGGAGGCAGCCCAGACAGGTCACCTAGTTCTCTCAACCCTCCACACGACCGGTGCAGTCAAGACCATCGGTCGGATTCTCGAACTCTATCCGAGGGAAAACCATGCTTCCGTCCTAAGCCGTCTGGCGGAAATCCTCATCTTCATCCACTCCCAGGGGCTACTCAATGGTGTACAACGGCGGGTCCTCACTTACGAATTTCTCCAGAACAACGACGATGCCGTCTCCAGCGCTATCGCTAACTACGACGGCGGCGCACGTTCCCTGGAAGATGTCATCCGCCGCGCGGGCAATATCCAGTGGGACTCCAATCTCCGCCGTATTCTCAATCAGGGACTCATCACCCAAGAAACCTTTATCAACGCCAAAATGAATAAGAATGACGATGAATATTAAGGCATGAATGTTAGGTGTTAGATTCAATCCAAAAGCATTCCAACTAACTCACATCCAAGACTTTCCAACCACCTTCCGAGCCCGCTAACAATTTGAAAGAACTCAGAAACCTTTCGAAAATGCCAAACGGTCTCCCTCCGACAAAACAACAAACACACCCGTATCAGAAAAACAAAAATAGAACATAACACACTATGAAACTGACAAACACCCAAAGCATGAAGTCCAAGTCCGGTATGACCCTCCTCGAATTGACGGTCGTCATCCTCGTCTTGCTCTCCCTTATCTCGATCCTCTTCATCGGCGCACGCGCCTGGAAGAAGGGTTCCGACCGTGCCGGCTGCATCCTTAATATCCGTAACTCGCAACAAGCAGTTCGCGGCTACCTGAACATGCATCCTACCGTGGTTGTATCGGCCCTGACTGCTGCCAATATCTACGGCGGTGCAGATGGCTACTTAAAGTTCCCCAAGTGCCCTGAGGCCACCGCTGCGGCCAGCACCACAGCACCAGTTGGATACTCCTTCACTCCAGCAAATGCAGGTGTGGACGGCAATGCCGCTGGCGCAAGCATCTGCTTGGTTTGCACCGTGAATCCAACCGATCACGTGCCAGATGGCGATCTCTCACAATGGTAACTAATTGCGCCTGATCTCCGGTGACGGAGCCCAGGTTCAATTTCAGCGGCCCGCCTGCCCCGCGTGGGCGGGCCGTTTTCCTAATGAATACAAGTCCCCGTGAATAGAAATAGGAATAAACAATAGAACAACACCCCCATGAAACTGACAAACACCCGAAACATTAAAGCAAAATCTGGAATGACCCTCATCGAATTGACGGTCGTCATCCTTGTCTTGCTTTCCCTCATCTCGATCCTCTTCATCGGCGCAAAAGCCTGGAAGAAGGGATCGGACCGTGCCGCAAACATCATGAATCTCCGTAATACACAGCTCGCTGTCCGCGGATATTCCAACCTCAATGACGTTCCTCAAGCGGATGCCACTGTCACTCCCGCCATTGTTGGTGGCGCCGTGACCCGTGTCGCCATCTTCGGAACTGCTGATGATGGAGTTGGAGCCTACCTGAGATTCCCCGCACAAGTTGCCACGGTGACATACACCATCCCTTCTGCGATCAACACCGCAGTGGGAACCCTGTATCTCCTGGCAAGCGCAACCGGTCTAGCAGGTGCTGACTACGGCCCGAAGACCGGTTCGACCGCCGACTGGTGAACCTAGCATGATCTTCATTTAGAAGATTCCATTCCACGGCTCGCCTGCTTATGGCGGGCGAGCCGTTTACTTTTTGAAATCCCCTGTTTTCCCCCGGATCCCCCCCCAGTCCGCCATGCACTTCTTTACCTTTCAGTCCATTGGCCAAGTTCCAACATCCGGCATCGCTCAACGTTTTCCAGCAGTATCGGCAAGCGTGCGCCATTCTGCGTCATACCACTCGCGCGAATAATCCCGCGTGGTATCAGGATGCTCTCAGCCTGAACCTACAATTGCATGTCCGCACGAGTGGTGACGGCATCGCCACCTACTATCATGACCGGAAGAAAGCGCAGTGGCACGCTGGACCTTCACTAACCGAGGCTATCCTGCACGACCCCGCGCGACTGGATTCCATCCTAGCGGAAGCCCTCCACTACGCGCGCTCAAACGGCGCGACCTCCCTCGGCGTCATCCTGCACATTGCCGATGAATTCGCAACCACCGAACTCAAGCCGGAGCTCGACAACCCGGCCGCGCTCCC
>JANYFB010000341.1 GCA_025362955.1 Akkermansiaceae bacterium | reverse complement strand
CCTCGCCTGCTCCATCTGTGAAGAGACGGGAAACCACGAACAACAAGAGGAAATTTTCAAGGAGTCGGACCTTTACCGAAACGACCGCAAGATGCGGGCGACATTTCCAAACGCTCGAATCCGCGTAGCTGGGCAACAGGCGGCGAAATTGGCAGGACTAGAATTTATGGAAGGGGACGGGGAAGATACAGCCGTTCCTTCATTCCCGCTGCATTGTCTCCCGCCAGTTGCCGAGAAGATGGCCCGCGAAATGGCCCGCGTCACTACTGCTCAGAATGAACCCCTCGCCGTCGTCGCAATTCTCGGAACCCTGTCCGCTTCTCTTGGGGCGGGATTAGAGCTTCCTACGGGTGGCGGGCGCACGGTGCGGGCGAATCTGTTTCTTTTGGCCATCGCAGAATCCGGCACAGGCAAAGGTGAAAGCTATGACCACGCTGCCGGGCCGTTCATCGTCGCGGAGGGGGAGGCGGTGCGGTTGTGGGAGGCACTTGAGAAACCTGGCATAGTCTCAGAGCTTGCCGTCGCGGAGAAGCGAGCCAAGAGGCTCTGTGAGGTAGCGGCCAAGGAGAGCGATCAAGCCGCATCACAGATGGCGCTGGACGAATTCAAGAAAGCCTCAGCGCGAGCTGTGGAACTTCAAAGGAAGCTCGAATCCGGCCCGTGCTATCGAGTTGCTGACGTAACGAAGGAAGCGCTCGCAGTTGCCATGCAGGGACAACCCGGCGAAGCCGTTGCCAGCATGTCCAGCGAGGCGCGGGGAATCTTCTCCATCGTAAAAGGACGCTATGGAAAGGAGGGCGGGGACGAAGACTTCTACTGCTCCGGCTACTCCGGCGACCCCCTCAAATTTGATAGAATTGGAAGGCCGAGGGTTACTCTCCGCAGGCCGTGTCTCTCAATTCTTTGGATGATTCAACCCGACGCGGCACGGAAAGCGTTCTCGGATGCCTCGCTCATGGAATCCGGTATGATTCCCCGTTTCCTCATGTTCGATCCCAAAGCGGAACCCAAGGAACGATTCGAGCGTCACGCGCCAATTGCGGATGCGGTGCGGACGGCATGGAGCAAGCGGGTTGAAGAACTTTTGTGGACCTATCGAAACAAGGGGGACGAACCGCAGACCGTGGAAGTTTCAACCGAGGCAATCGCCACCTTTGACGAATTCGAGCGGGAGAATGTCCGCCGCCGCCAGCGCACCGGCGACTTGGCCGACGTAGCGCCTTTCGTGTCGCGGTGGACTGAGAACGCTTGGCGGATGGCGCTCGTCCTTCATTCAGCGCGCCACGGTGCGAGGGCGCATCAACGGTCTCTCGACCATGCGACGGCCTGCAATGCCATCGAAATCGTTCGATGGTTCGCCGCGCGGCAGCTTGAAATCCTTCACAGGGTCAGGCGCGAGAATCAAAAGAAAGACCTTTTGGCACTTTTGGCAGTTTTGGCAGAGGCGAAAGGGAAAATCACTTTTCGTGAACTCCGGCGTTCACACACACTCGAAGATGAGAAGATAAGGCACCTTCACACTCTCTTCCCCCGTGCCTTCAACATCGAGCACTGTGAGACGGGAGGCCGTCGCTCATGGGTTGTCACAACGCCATCCTTCACAGCACCCGAAGAGAAAGGAAAGGGGGGCAACCTGTGAAAAATGAAAGTTGTCCGGTCCTTCTGCCAAAAGCGCCAGAACTGCCAAAAGAGTGAAAACGTAGGCTGGAACCATTTCTCAGTTCGTTGCCCGCTCCGCTTCTAGCTCCCGCGCTCGCGCCCCGATTCGATCCTTCGCCTCGGGGGTGAGCGTTGCGCCAGTCCCCGCCGAGTTTGTCGAGGGGTCACGCATGTTCCAAGCCCAAGCGTTGATAAACTTGGGGCCAATATTCAGGGCTTTCGGTGTTGAGCGTGCGAAGAAACGGCACGAAGCACGCGAGACCTTCCCACGCCTTTATGCTAGCGGTCATCGCAGGACTGAGGAGCGTGGCTATGGATGGTGTCTCCGTGGCCTCAGCACAAAGGCTCATCTCGATGAGTGCCGAAAGCCCGGCATAGTCATCGAACATCCTCATGGCTGCGGGCTTGTCGGAAATGTGGACGGACGCGTACCAAAAGCGATGCGCAATCACAATGGACAACGCTTGCAGAGCTTCCAGTGGAGACGATGCGCCGCCCGCTTTGAAAGTCGTAACCGCGTTTTTACTCTGACGACCTTTCGCAAATTTGTTTTCGGCGTATTCGACAATTTTAAGTGCGCGGTCTATAGTCAGTGAGCTTTTGGGAGCATCCTCAGCAGTGGCCTTCACATCGGATGAGGTGTTAGGGAAACGAGTCCGCACGGCCTGTGAATCTCCTCGCCACATTCTGACAGCTTGCCAGATGACCAAGGGAGCCAAGGAGTAAAAAAGGAACTCCGTGATGTCGTATTGCTCGACGTGGTTGAAATACACGCCCGATTCGTTTCCATGATAATCACGGGCCGAAATGAAGGGGTAGAAGCTACCATAGCTCCGCGCACTTTCATAATATTGTTTGCTCGCTCCGAATGGATGCGGGGAAAAGAGGAGCAGCATCAAATGCAGGAAAAGCCAAAGGAGGTAGATAGCATTCAACCTTCCCGGCGTGTTGATTGCCCTTGTCAACAGGATCAGTTTCGCCCTTTTCCATACGATCATACCTAGCAGACCGATGACGCAGATAATCCTAACAACATAGAGGATATTTTGATCGCGGATTGCCGCAGCCTTTTGATCTACCCGTTTTCTCTCCTCTTCCGCCGCCTCTTCACGCAGCTTATCCATGCGTGCGTTTTGTTGAGCCCTTTGTTCTTTATCCTCGTCCAACTTGGCATTCCAGCGAGCGATTTCGAGATCATCCTGGGCGTTCTGCTCCGCGATAATCGCGGGGTCGGTGACAGGGACCGCGGTGGCCGGGTCAAACCCCTTCTTCGGCTGGTCCTCGACTAGAACAGCAGTAGCCGGTCCGAATTCCCTTTTCCCCTTGGAATCAACGATACGTTCACCTTTTAGTGAGACTGCTCCCGATGCGGCAGGCGATTTGGCTCCCTCCCAAACAATGCCGAAGGAAACACCATTTTCAGCCTCAGCCGTTTTGCGCCATTTTGCAATTTCCTCGCCTGTTACCTGTGCAAAAGCCGCAGTTTCACACAAACACATGAGGACCACCGAAATGCAGAGTGAGAAAGCTGTCGGCGGTTTCATGGATGCGATTTTCAGCCGCCACCCAGAGGGAATTCCCTAGGTGGCCGGGGAGCTGATAAATCGCACGAAACGACGTTGCTAGAAGCAACGCACCGTTTCGTGCGTGGGTATCAGACCACGGCTCAGTCTCCTGAACGGCTGAGACTTGCCATAGGAGAGGCGTTCTGTTCAAGGACCGAAATTTCGGCATTTGACGAATCGTCATATCTGGATATAGTGGTGCGAAGTGGCTACGTTTGAGTCCATTACCCTTCCGAGCGTCATTCAGACTGCCGGAGTTTCAGAAGATAGTGCGGAGAGCATGGACCCGCAGGCCCAACCATCGCCTCGATCAAGGACCGTTTTAACAGATCCCCATTTCGCCGCCGGATTTGCAAGGTACATGCAGTCGGAACTGGTTCAAGATCCCGCTCACCTTGACCGCGTATCCAAAGAGTCAGGTATCCCCATTGAGACTCTTCAAAAAGGAATTCGCCAGTGGCAAGAATTTGGTTGTCCCGATCCAGTAGCGATCCTTCGCAAGCATGATCGTTGAAATGTGCCTCACAAGCACGGAGCGCTAGTATCATATCCTCGGGAGCGCGGATCGCATGCTCGCTCATATGGTCGCTGATGTTTTTTGGTTCACTCATTAGCCGAAGGTTCTTTAGGAAAAACCTCCCTCTGTCAATCCGGAGCCTCGTGTGTCTTTCACGTAATGCTTTCTGGAGGAAATTGGTGGCCTGTCCCTCGACTTTCCTGTTTCGGCAGTCGCTTGGATTTCTCAAAAGCGCGGCTCCGATATACCGGCAAAAATTTTTGGCGTGCGACCCAGCCCGACTCGCCCCCGTGGCAGGGGACACCCGCACTGGCACCCGTGGCATGGGGTCACACGTCCACCACTCGACGGCGTGACAGCGAGCGAGGCGGCGAGGTTTCCTGGCTGCTGCTGTACCCGTAATTCATTTTTTCCCTCAGACTCCGTTTTACCTGCCGGGAGTGCTGCCTTGCGCTCCCGTGCCAGCCGCGCGGGAGTCTGCCACTTGTGCCGTTTCGAGCGGTCGTTGATTGTCGCGATGGTGATCCCGTAAGCTTCTGAGAGAGCTTTCAGCCCCACACCCGCACAAGCCCGCGTCTCGATTTCTTTCCAGAGTTTTTCCGAATGCTGGCGTTTTGCCGGGGCGGCGGCATCAATGCTCATGCCCGTATCCTACCCGTTTCGCCAATGGCAAACCAGTCTCGATTCAGATTCCCATTTCCACATGAATGGGAAATGAGTCGGTGGGGGTGACAATATGGAGGGGCGGGATTTCGGCCACTCCGTCGAGCACTGGTATAAGCAGAGGTATAAGAGACAGAGTCTCCAGATTTAACTTGCTTATTATCAAGAAGTGGAGGCGAGGGGAGTCGAACCCCTGTCCGAAACGCCGTCAACACTGGCATCTACACGTTTAGCATGATGTCTGGAATTTCGGACGGGCTGGGCCTTCATGCAGCGTTGCTCGTCCTAGGAACCTGTTTAATCTCGGAAAAGCGCCCGGTTCCCCGACGTTGATCCCAGCCTGCTAGGTGTTCGCCATCCCCCTCAGCAGGTGTCGGGGTTCTGACGTGGTCGTCAATTAAGCGGCCAGTGCGAGCTCGTTAGAGTCTGCATTTGTTTGTTTTGAGCGGCTTTTTAAAGAGGCCAACCGTTCAACCTCTACGTGCAACCAGCGCGTCAGACATCCCGTCGAAACCAGAACGCCCCCGTCACTTGTGACAGGTGAACGATGCACCGACCGTGTGAATTTATCAATGGGAATTATCCAACGGTCCAGTGACGGGAGCGCGGAGGGGGGTAATCAGGCCGCTGTCGAGCCGGTAAATCCAGCTATGGATGGAAATTTTTTGCCCACGTTCCCAAGCGTCTTCCAAGATGGTGGTCCGTGCGACGTGGCTCGCTTGGGACTCGACGTTGAGTTCACAAAGGCGGTCCACCGCAGCGTCGGGTGGGAGTCCGTCCAACTCGGACCTGTGCATGCGGCTGAGGGTTCGGATGCCCGCCAGCCAGTTGTCAATCATGCCGTGACGGAAATTTTCCAAGGCGGCCTGCACGCCGCCGCAGCCGTAGTGGCCACAAACGATGATGTGGCGGACTTTTAAGACATCCACGGCATATTGGAGGACAGCGAGGACGTTGAAATCGGTCTCGGCAACGATGTTCGCCACGTTCCGATGGACAAAAATTTCACCCGGGGCGAGGCCGGTGATCTGGTTGGCGGGGACGCGGCTATCCGAGCAACCGATCCAAAGATATTCCGGGTTTTGCTGAGTAGAGAGTCTTTTAAAAAAGCCTGGGTCGTTCGCGTTGATGGAGTTCGCCCAAGCGCGATTATTTTCCAAAAGATGATTAAGGCGTTCCATAATGCTTGTGAGGCAGGACTCAAGCGGAATTCAGCCCCGCCGTCCATCGCGGGTTATCGGTTATTCGATGAAATTCCCAGGATATCAAAAAAAGGCTCCCCCGAAAGGGAGCCTTTTAGCTGGAGTCGGATGCCCTAAGGTAAGTCCGGCTGAAGGTCTTGGGACGCCCGCTCCACCTTGGGTCAGGAAGAGCGGGTGTCTCAAGGTGCGCTTCAAATTCGGAACTGCCAGAGGGTTTCCGTTTCTCGGTCACGCCATGCGGGACGACGTGCCATCGGGTCTTGAAGTGTCCGGATCGCCTTGCGGCCACCTGTGTTCAGGAAGCTCTCGCAGTCGATGGTGACGACGTCGAGGCCCATGTAGTAGGTGCCGTGAA
>JANYFB010000336.1 GCA_025362955.1 Akkermansiaceae bacterium | reverse complement strand
ATCGCGCGGGCTCATTTTCGGGGTGAAAACGCCGACTTCCTTGACCTCGTAGGTTTTTCCCGTGGCCATGAGTTTCACGCGCTGGCCTTTCCTAACGGTGCCGGAAAACACGCGGACGTAGGAGACGACTCCACGGTAGGTGTCGTAAAGCGAATCGAAGACCGAGCAACGCAGGAGCTTGTCGGGATTTTCCACCGGGGCGGGCACGCGGGCGACAATGGCTTCCAAGATTTCCTCAATGCCGATGCCTGCCTTGGCGGAGGCGGGAATACAGTCCTCGGCAGGGATGCAAAGAATTTCCTCTAACTGTTTCTTGCACTTTGGCACATCCGCCGCAGGCAGGTCGATCTTGTTGAGGACCGGGATGATGAGGAGATTCTGCTCGGTGGCGAGGTGGAGGTTCGCGACGGTCTGGGCTTCGACACCTTGCGCGGCATCGACCATCAGGATCGCGCCTTCGCAGGCGGCAAGGGCGCGGGAAACCTCGTAGGAGAAATCGACGTGGCCGGGGGTGTCGAGCAGGTTGAGCTTGTAGGTTTTTCCGTCCTTGGCGGTGTATTCCATCGCGACCGGGTGGGACTTGATAGTGATGCCTTTTTCGCGTTCCAGGTCCATGGAATCGAGCTGCTGGGCACTGCTTTCGCGCATCGTCACGGTGCTCGTCATTTCCATGAGGCGGTCGGAAAGCGTGGTTTTCCCGTGGTCGATGTGGGCGATGATGGAGAAATTACGGGTCAGCTCGGTGGACATGGGCGGGAAAAGAAACGTGGACGGGGCGAGGGAAAGCAGGAAACCCGCGACAAGGCACGAAAAAACAAGAATGTCACCCGAGGCGGCGACTGCGACCTTTTTCGTTGGTCGCGCCGCAAATCGGGCAATCGACCGTCTTTACATGGCTGGTGTCCTCGAATGCGTGAAGGCACAAGCGGCAAATGACGCGGTTGGCGAGCGAGCGTTTTTCCACCCGTGCGTGGTGGCTGCGCGAGACGAAGGCAAAAAGTATCACCGTGACGCAAGAACCCAGCACCACATCGAAGACGAAGTCAGTTAGAGTCAGGTCCATCGGCCGGTTGGTTGGTAAATTCGATGCCCACGGCGATCCAGCGGAAAGGTTTCGAGGGGTCTGCCTTGAACTGGACACGGTGCAGCCATGCTTCCAACTCGGGAGCACCGGGTTCGCCGCCTTTTTCGAGCGAAACGCATTCCGCCACGACGCCTTCTGGATTTACGCGGACGAGAAA
This sequence comes from Akkermansiaceae bacterium, assembly GCA_025362955.1. Classification (GTDB taxonomy): domain Bacteria; phylum Verrucomicrobiota; class Verrucomicrobiia; order Verrucomicrobiales; family Akkermansiaceae; genus Luteolibacter. The sequence goes on along the minus strand of JANYFB010000336.1, from coordinate 21,361 downwards.
GCGCCAAGAGGCCGAGGACATTGCGGCGTCCACCGCTGGCAGGAAGGGCGGTAGCTCACGGGGTAGCAATTCGTTGGAAATGCCGGAAAGCGGATAGAGCGCGGGGGCGAGTTTGCGGTTCGCAAGTTCTGGCGCAGCGCGGGAAGCAAGGCTGCGTTTCGGAAAAAAAAGTTCGCCCTTCGCGGCGAGTTGCAGTGGCTGAAGTTGGTTTTCCGCCGGTAAATCCTGCAATGCGGGGACGTAAGCTTGAGGTTGGAAACGCACGGCGTTCATCGCTGTCATTTCTAACTCCGCCAGCCCTTCCCACTGGGACGGCTCGAAGCGCGAAGGAAACGGCCCACCTTCCCGCGCCCGGAGGCTCAAGGCCCGGCTCTCCAAATCATCGCCAAGAAAAATCACCGACGCCTTACGCGGGGTGGATTTCTCGGGTGTCTCCACTCGGATTCGGACCGTCGTGATCAAGAGCCCAAACGCCACACACGAAATCACCAGTGCTAACAACTTCGGAAAAAGCGGTGTCCTGCCGCCGCGCCATGGAAACACGAACTGCGGCGTGCCTTTCAGCTTCGGAGGATTGAGCGTCCCGGCAGCCATTATTCGGGCGGCTTCGGGGCGGGAACAACTGCGGCGGGCGAGGTTTTCCCGACCATGGCTACGCGGAAACCATGGCCTAACACCAGCTCAGTCACCTCGCGCTCGACGCCCACCGGCGTGCCCGCATCGGTCTGGAGCAGCACGATTGACTTGGCCGCCGCGCCGTCCGCCCGCAGCTTTTCGAGCCGTTCGGAAAGTTCCTCTGGGGTCACCGAATCCCGCCCGAAATGAATTCGAGGCGTTGGCTCGCCCGGCCCCAGAGTCACCACCAGCGCGTTCTGATAGCGCTCCATTTGAAATTTCGACGGCGGCAGATCTACGGCCACGCCGGATTGTAAAACCATCGCCGGACCCAGCAGAAAAAACAATTGCAGGAGCGCGAAAATGTTCAGAATCGGCACCGCGTGCAGGAATCCCGGGCGCTCCGGCAAGGTCATTTCCAGTTTCATTTCGCAGGTTCCCGCTTCGCCTTCGCCGGCTTTTTCCCCGCCGTCACCTCGCCACGGAAGGGCGCGAATTCCTCCTCCTCGCGTGCGTCGGCGATGAGATGCACCATTTCAATCCCGGCGCGTTCGAGGCGATGCACCAGCCGCTTCGCCCGGCCCAGGAAATAGAGATAAAACAAATACAGCGGTACCGCCACCGTTAGACCCATGACCGACGTAATCAATGCCGTGAAGACCCCGGCTGAGAGTTCCGCCGGACTGGTGAAGCCACCTTGCTCGCTGACTTTCTGAAAAGTTTCGAGCATCCCTAACATCGTTCCCAGCATTCCGACGAGTGGAGCCAGCAGCGCCACGCCAAGGATCGCCCGGATGTTTTTCTCGATCCTCGGCACCTCGAGTTGTCCCGCTTCCTGCACCACATCCCGCAGATCCGCGCGGCTTAAATAATAGCGCAGCAACGCCGCATGGGCCACCCGTGCGACCGGGCCAGGGGCGCGTGCGGCCTCGTGCAAGGCTTCCGCAAATGCCCGCCGCCGGATGTGATGCGACAGGCCGACCAACAGATTTCCCACATTGATCCTCGAACGATGGAAGAAAAACATCCGCTCCACCACGCCAACCAAGCCGAAAAACGCCAGCCCTAACAGCACCCACACCAGCGGGCCGCCGTGCTCGATCAGGCCGGAAGGTTCCATCAATCCCAAAATCATCTGGCGCACCCTAAAACCTCCTCCGCCCCGCTGGCCAGCACCAAAAGGGACATCCGGGCTTGCCTCCCCGGCCCGGCATTTCCAATCATCACCCATGCTCCTCATCACCTCCGCTCTCAAGAATCTCCTGCTCGCGAAATCCGTCCGCACCGGTAGCTTTACCCTCGCCTCCGGGAAACAGAGCGACCTCTACATCGACTGCCGCGTCACCGCGCTGGATCCCTTCGGCGCCTTGCTCATCGGCGATCTCGGCTGGCACGCCGTCCGTTCCAAAATCCACTCCGAGCAACTCAAGATCGACGCCATCGGCGGCATGACACTCGGAGCGGACCCCATTTCCCTCGCTGTCGGCATGGCCTCCGCGCAGAAAAATCCCGCCGAAGCTCTCCAGGTTTTCACCGTCCGCAAGGAACCCAAGGGCCACGGCGCAGGCAAACAAATCGAAGGGAATTTCAAATCCGGCGATACTGTCATCGTCGTGGATGACGTCATCACAACCGGCGGCTCCACTCTCAAGGCCATCGACGCCATCGAGCGCGAGGGTGGAAAAGTCGCCTTTGCCCTTGTCCTTGTGGATCGCGAAGAAGGCGGCCGCCAAGCCATCGAAGCACGCGGCATTCACGTCATCGCGCTCTTCACGCGGAGTTCGCTGCTAGACGAATGAAGATAGTTTCCAGACTTTCCCCTCCACACCCTTGCAGATCGGGGCACAAAAAAACGGATGCCGTGTGGCACCCGTCTATCACCCTGGTTTTTGCGGAACCGGTGAAAATTACTCGGCGGAATCTGGACGCTCGGCTACGGGTCCACTGGTGTAGCGCCAGCGGATCTTGTTGCGCTTGGATGCGGTACGCAGCTTGCGTTGCTTGCGCTCGGTCGGTGTCTCAAATGCGCGGCGGCGGCGCATTTCTTCGAGGATGCCCTCGGTATCGAGTTTCGTTTTGAGGCGCTTGAGAGCACGATCGACGGGCTCTCCTTTTTTCATGGTCACTCCACGCATGCGATGATTGTTGGTTGGTAAGAATTAGTTCCGCAGTTTCTTCGGGGCGCGGTAGATGCGGGATCGGTCCCGCTTTGTCAACACAGAACCCGCCGGGATTTTGAAAAAAAGGGGGGCTTGCTATGGGGCGGGAAGTCATGTATTGAGCGCCGTCCTCGAGCTATCGGCGCGCAATTGCTCCGACCGTCCGGTTAAACATCCGGCTGCCTGAGGCTACACACACCATAAAATATGCACCGAATTCCCTTCGATCGGGTGAACTGGATCACCAGTTCCTTCCTCATCGGCACCGCCATCACCGCCCTGATCGGCGTACCGATCTATCTGTTTAAAGTCGGCATCGACTGGTTCCAGTTCGCGATGTTCTTTTTCTACCTCACCGCCACGATGATGAGCATCACCGTCGGCTATCACCGGCTGTTCTCGCATTTATCCTTCAAGGCGAAATTGCCAGTCAAGTTCTTCACCCTCGTCTTCGGAGCCTGTGCCTTCGAGAATTCCTGCCTCAACTGGGCCTCCGACCACCGCCTCCACCACAAGCATGTCGATCACGAGGAGGATCCCTATGATATTTCCAAGGGCTTCTTCTGGGCGCACATCGGCTGGCTGCTTTTCAAACTCAATCCCGAGCCTTCGATGGACAACGTCTCCGACCTGCGGAAAGACAAGTTGGTCATGTGGCAGCACAAGTATGTCCACTGGATTGGCTTCGGCGTAGGCGTGATCATCCCGGTCGCGCTCGGCTACGTTTGGAATCTGGCCATGGGACTGAACCCGTGGACCGGCGCGCTCGGTGGATTTCTCATCGCCGGTGTGTGCCGCATCGTCGTCGCCCAGCATTGCACCTTTTTCATCAACTCATTCTGCCACATGCTCGGCAGCCAGCCGTATTCCACCAGCCACAGCGCCCGCGATAGCGCGCTCATGGCGTTCTTCACCTTCGGCGAGGGCTATCATAACTATCATCACGAGTTCCAGCACGACTATCGGAACGGCGTGAAGCCGTGGCAGTGGGATCCCAGCAAATGGGCCATTTGGACCCTCTCCAAGCTCGGCCTCGTCGAGGGTCTCCGCCGCGTGCCTGACGGTCGCATCCTCCTCGCAGAAATGGGCGAAGCCCGCCGCAAAGCCCAACTCCACCTTGCCGAAATGCGCGAACAACCCCACGGCCCCGCCCACCGCGCGGCGGACGCCCTCCACGAACTCGTCGAGAAACTCTCTGCAAACTATCATGAGTTAGAAAAAGCCGTGAGCGACCGCGTCCAACTATCCCGCCACGTCCTGAACCACTGGCAGGATGAAACACGCATCCTTATGCGTGAACTCCGCCGCACCGCCGCTTACGCCTGAGCCATTAGGTTTTCTCATTTCCTCAAACGCCCTGTGACCGTGAGGTCCCGGGGCGTTTTTTGTGATGCGATCCAGACGTTCCTCTCGCTCAGCCCGCACTCTCCGGGTTGCAGCACCCGTGATTCCAAAGGGCTTTCCCAACAGGATCTAATTTGAAATTTCATCCGCATGGATCAGGGGTTCATTTTCTTCTTCCGGATGATCGGTAACTTTAATTTGACCCGCTGCGAAGCCGCCCGGAAGTTTGCGGACCATGAGCAGCACTAAAAATCTAACGGGCGACGACGCGGTCAAAAAACTGAGGGATCTAACCAACGACGCATCAACCTGCATGTTCGGCAGCGGGATCAGCCAAGTTCCGTCACACGTTTGTCCCATGCAGGTGCAGCAGGTGGATGAGGAGGGGCGTCTGTGGTTTTTCAGCGGGGCGGACAGCTTTCATAATCGCCAGATCGAAGTGGACCCACGGATCCAGCTCACGTTTTGCAACCCGTCGAAAATGGAGTTTCTAGTCGTTTTCGGCGAGGCTTCCATTTCCACCGAGCCGGAGAAAATCGAGGAATTGTGGACCGTCCTAATCGAAGCGTGGTTTCCCGAGGGACAAAATGATCCAAATCTGACATTGATTTGCGTCAAACCCACCCATTCTCATTACTGGGATACCGAGAATGGGAAGCTGGTAACCTTCGCTAAGATCCTCACTTCCGCCGTTACCGGCGTGGCCATGGACGGCGGCGTGGAAGGGGATATCGAGTTATAGAGATGCATCGCCCGAGCGAGTTGGCGAAGAATTTCAACGCTGATTAAAGCGGGACATCTCGCGTTGGGCTTCGCGGAGTTCGACTTTTTCCTTCAGATCCTGCCGTTGGTCGGAGTGGGTTTTTCCTTTGCCTACGCCGATTTCCACCTTCACGCGGCGGTCCTTCCAATAAATCCGTAGCAGCGGGAGAGAGCAGCCTTTGACGGCGGTGGCGTTGGCCAGCTTGAGAATTTCCCGCTTGTGAAGCAGCAGCCGGCGCGGGCGTTTGGCGGCATGGTTGAACCAATCACCCGCAGTTTGCCAGGGCTGAATGTCGCAGCCGTAGAGAAAGACTTGATTATTTTCGACGCGGGCGAAGGCGTCTGAAACGTTGATTTTCCCTGCACGGATCGACTTGACTTCGGTGCCCTTGAGTTCAAGGCCAGCTTCGTATTTTTCCAAGATGTGGAAGTCGCGCCCGGCTTTCCGGTTAGTGGCGATTTCCGCACTCATGAGATGACCCGCTGGTCGGGAGGCTGTCTATCAGGGGGCTTCCCTTTGGATCAGCTTGATTTTTCCCTCGATGATTTCAGTGAGGGCGATGTCGGCCACGCCCATGCTGGGACGGATGGCAATTAACGGGGAGCGCCCGCTGTTCAATTGCCTGACGCGTTGGGAGACCAGATTGACCAAAACAAGAGGGTCAGTGACAATTTCAGAGGCCTTATCGAGAAGATCGCTTTTCATAGGGGAACCGGGAAATCGCGAAATCGGCTGTGCTTTCTCAAACGGGATGACGTTTTCAGGAGGCACGGACGGTTTATTTTCGCTCAAAACAAATGGATTGGACAGAATTTCCGGAATTAACGCCGGGCCGATGGTCAAACCAGAGAATTAACTTTCTGACAAGCCTTATCTGCTTGTTTTTTCAGGGAATTTTTTAAAATCGGCCGGCGTTCACTTCGGCATCAGGTCGATCCCGAAGCGGCGGAGCACCACCACGGTGAGCCAGAACAAGGCGACGGTGATGACGCAATTGACGGCCAGGGTGGCCCAAAATCCCCAGCCATTACGCAGCATCCAAGGGATGATGAGAAACATCGGCAGCGTGGGGAGCACGAACCAGAAGGTGCCTTCTGCATGATTTGCAAGGCGTTGTGAAGATTGGCCCGCGTGGTGCATCCAGATCATCGCGACAAGCGAGGTGAGCGGCAGGGCGATGAGCAGGGCGGAGAGCCGGTCATTGACGAGTTGGATCTTGGTGACGACCACGATGACGAGGGCGCTGAGAAATAATTTCCCGAGATCGAGCGGGGTGAAGCTGAGGATTTTATCCCAAGGGATGCGGTTCATGGGGAAGGGGACTTGCGGCTGGGCGGATATTAAAGGTAGGTTGCTGCCATGCAAGCTGCCTGTCTCGTTTGTTCCATGGCCCTTTTGTTCTCCGCATGTGCCCCGGCCGCCCCGGTGGGGGGGATTCTAACTGCCGGACAAAAGGCGGCGATCGGTAAAAAAATCTGGCAGAACGAATGCGCGGGCAGCGTGGCGGGACTGACGACGTGGAACGGTGGCGAAGAATTTCCGTCGATAGGAATCGGCCATTTCATCTGGTATCCCGCCGGATTCAAAGGCCGCTTCGAGGAGAGCTGGCCGCAATTCGCCGCATTTGCCAGCCAGCGCGGGGCGGGCTTGCCAGCGGTGGCGCTGGAGGCCCACAGCCCGTGGAAATCGCGGGCGGAATTTCAAAGCGATTTCAAAGGGCCACGTTTGTCGGAACTGCGGAGTTGGCTCGCGGGAAATGTTAGCTTGCAGACTGATTTTATCATCGCCCGTTCGCGTGCGGCCTTGCCGAAAATTCTCGCGGCAGCACCCGGCAGCGAAAAAGCGCGGATCGAGGCGAATTATCACAAGGTTTCCGCGACGCCGCAAGGGACCTACGCGTTGATCGACTATGTAAATTTCAAGGGCGAAGGCACGCTGGTTTCCGAGCGTTACAATGGCCAAGGCTGGGGCTTGATGCAGGTGTTAGGCGGAATGAAGGACGTTCCTGCGGGTGCGCCCGCCGCGACGGAATTCTCAGCCTCGGCGAAACGGATTCTCTCCCGCCGGATCGCGAACTCGCCCCCGGAGCGTGGTGAGAGGCGCTGGGAAGAGGGCTGGCACAACCGCTGCGCCACCTACGCGAGGCCGCTGTGAGGAGCGAGTTTGCGAAAATATGCAGCGAATTCATGTTCGCTGGCGGTTCGCATGAGCCAGATTGATACCTAGGTGGACGTATGCCGAACCTCATGGCACAGGCGTTGCTCAGTCGGCGCAAGGCTAATGCTGAAGGATTTCATCACCACCCTAACGAGCCAGATTTTCTCCCTCATGCTCATCGGGTTCGTGAGTTCATCGGCCTGTTTTGCGGAGGTGAAGGAAAAATTCATCCGCGAAACAATCGCATCGGCCACCGTCGCCGCGACCCCGGACGAGCAGCGCGAAATTATCCTCACTCTCAAGCTCAAGCCAACACCCGAAGCGGTCACTTGGTTTGAAAAATGGAAGTCCGGCGAAATTTTCCTTCACGATGACGGGGCCGGAGTCATCACGCCGGTCGTCCTAACGGGGACAGCGGATGGCGATGACTCATTTGCCACGGCCAAACTTTCCGACGGCACACCCTGCTTGTCGGCAGACGGGAAGGTGGTCCGGATCAATCCCAAGACCGTCGATTTCGCTGAGACCGACTCCGGCTTGCGGCGTGCGATGAAGGAAGTTTCCGACCTTGTTGCCTTGGCAGACCCTGATCTAACGAATCGCCTCCGTGCGATTAAGGAATCCGCCATCGGGCAAAAAATCGAAAAACTTCCCGTGCTGCAACTTCTGAGAACCAAGGAAAAAAACGCAGCAGCGATTCGGGCACTGGATGAAACCATCGCCATCATCCAACTCCGTTCCACCGATCCCGCAGAACGTGTTGCGGCGTGCAGAAAGCTTGGTGAAATCCAATCGCTCTCCGCCTACGATACGGTCAAAACCATTCTAGCAGAGTCAAAGGCCAAGGGAGACAAACCAATGGTTGATGCGGCTGGAGAAGCGTTGAAGTCAATCGACAGTCATATTTCCCGGATCAATGCGGCGGGCACGGCGTTCCGCGGCCTTTCACTCGGCTCGGTTCTGCTGGTGGTCGCGATCGGCCTTGCCATCACCTTCGGTCTCATGGGCGTTATCAATATGGCCCACGGCGAATTCATCGCGGTCGGTGCCTACACCACCTACGTGATCCAGAATTTTTTCGCTAACGGTCTGAAACTCTCGCCGTTCGGGGTTTCCATGAGTCTCCCCGGCCTGCATCTGACCCATGGCGCGGACTCGTATTTCATCGTAGCGCTGCCTGCGAGTTTCTTGATCGCTGCGCTCGTCGGAGTCGCACTGGAACGTTCGGTCATCCAGTTTCTCTATAAACGTCCCCTCGAATCCCTGCTCGCCACCTGGGGCATCTCGCTGGTCATGCAGCAGATTTTGAAATTCATTTTCGGCTCGAACAACGTGCAGGTTTCCAGCCCTGCGTGGCTCTCCGGCAGTTGGACCATCAATGACGTGCAATTCGTCTGGAACCGTGTTTTCGTTATCGGATTCGCTGTTGTCATCATCGTTATCACTTGGCTTGTTTTAAATAAAACCTCACTTGGGCTTCTCATCCGCGCAGTCATGCAAAACCGGAACATGGCCGCCTGCATGGGAGTCCGCACCGAGCGGGTGAATACCATGACCTTCGGCTTCGGTTGTGGCCTGGCGGGTCTCGCCGGGGCTTTCCTATCGCAAATGGCAAACGTCGGCCCCTCGATGGGCCAACTCTACATTGTGGATTCTTTCATGACGGTGGTTGTGGGTGGTGTCGGAAATATCATGGGCACCGTCATTAGCGCCCTTGGTATCGGTATGTCTGATCAAACTTTCCAACAATACCTCGGAAATCCGGTCATCGGAAAAATCCTAGTTCTCGGAGCCATCATTCTTTTCCTGCAATGGCGTCCCGCCGGACTTTTCGTCACTCGTTCCCGTAGCCTTGATTGATTCGATGAATAAGCAGCCAATCACCAGTCGGGTTCATCTTCCCATACTTATTGCCACGGCGATTATTCTGCTCGTGGTGGTTCCCGTGCTCCATCGTTGCGGTATCATCTCGGATTTCACGCTGGGCAATTGGGGGAAATATCTATGCTATGGTATCCTCGCCATTTCCATTGATTTACTGTGGGGTTACACCGGACTGCTATGCCTCGGCCAAGCACTCTTCTTCACCCTCGGTGGCTATATGATGGGAATGTATCTCATGCGGTCCATCGGAGGCAAGGCGATGCCAACCTTCCTTAGTATGCGCGGGTTCACGGAGTGGCCGTCGTTCTTCCTGCCGTTCTCCAGTTTTCCCTTTGCGATGCTGATGATGGTTGTTGTTCCAGGGCTGCTCGCTCTCGGCTTCGGCTTCCTCGCTTTCCGCTCACGGATCAAGGGCGTTTATTTCTCAATCCTTACGCAAGCACTAACCTACGGTGCCGCCCTTCTTTTCTTCCGCAACGAAATGTTAATGGGGGGCAACAATGGTTTCACCGACTTCCGGACACTACTCGGTTTCGACCTCCGCGACATCGGCACCAAACGCAGCCTCTACATTGCGACCGCGCTGCTTCTCATCGGAGTCGTCGCCCTCTGCAAATGGCTGACCGGTTCCCGCTTCGGCCTCATCCAGCGTGCCATCCGCGATTCTGAAAACCGAGTGCTCTTTTCCGGTTACGCAACGGCGAACTACAAGCTGTTCGTCTTCGTCATCAGCGCCGTCATTGCCAGTTTTGCCGGCGCACTTTTCGTCCCCCAAGTCGGCATCATCAACCCCAGCGAAATGGATACCAGCAAGTCGCTCGAAGCCGTCGTCTGGGTCGCCCTTGGCGGGCGCGGCACGATCATAGGCCCGGTCCTCGGAGCCATCAGCGTAAACGCCCTCAAGAGCTGGGCATCCTCGGGAGCAACCGCCGATTTTTGGCCGATGATCCTCGGTGGGTCCTTCGTGCTCGTCGTCCTCTTCATGCCCAAAGGTATTGTCGGACTTCCCGCTCAAATCCAAGGCGTTCTCGCACGGCTGAAAAAGAAAAAGGAAGAGGAGGAAATTCCCGCCATTTCCGAAAAATCCCCCGCCACCGATCCATGATCCAGGAGAGTCCAATGCACCAAAAGCCATTCCTCCTTGCGGCGGAAGGACTCACCCGATCATTCGACGGTTTCAAGGCCATCAACGATCTCAATTTCTATCTGGACGAAGGCGAACTCCGCACTGTCATCGGCCCTAACGGTGCTGGAAAAACTACCTTTCTTGATCTCATCACCGGTCGCACTAAGCCTGACGTTGGAAGCCTCAAATGGGACGATGGAAAACACGATCTTCTGAAGATGAACGAATATGAAATCTATCGTCTCGGCATTGGGCGGAAGTTTCAGACCCCGACTGTATATAACGACCATACCGTCACCGAGAACCTCGTTCTTTCTCTAGCGGGTTCGCGCGGCATCTGGCACAGCCTGTTCGGTAAAATAACTTCCCAACAGAAAGATCGTATCGCGGAAATCCTCAAGATCATTAAGCTCAGCGACAGTGCTTACCGCAAGGCTGGCATTCTCGCCCACGGCCAGAAGCAATGGCTAGAGATCGGAATGTTACTTGCACAAGAAGCCAGACTCCTGCTGGTGGATGAACCCGCCGCTGGCATGACCGATGAAGAAACCTACCGCACCGGCGAGTTGCTCCTATCACTCGCGGGAAAGCATACCATCATTGTCATCGAGCATGATATGACTTTCGTCCGCCAGATTTCCCAAGGTCGCAAAGTCACCGTACTACACCAAGGACACGTCCTCTGTGAAGGCCCTGTGGATCAAGTTCAGTCTGACGAACGAGTGATCGAAGTTTATTTGGGACGCAAATCCAAAGCTGCATGAGTGCCGTCTTAACCGAAGAAAGTCTTCGCATTGCCAATCTCCGGGTTTCCATCGGGGGCAGCGCCATCCTGCGTGGCATTAATCTAACCATCCGTCCCAAGTCCGTATTCTGCCTCATGGGTCGCAACGGTGTCGGTAAAAGCACCACGCTCAAGGCGCTCACAGGACTCTATCCGATTGACTCGGGAAAATTCGAGTTGCAAGGGGCGGACATTACTAAACTCAACTCTGCGGATCGCGCCCGCAGCGGCCTCGGTTACGTGCCCCAAGGTCGCGACATCTTTCCGCTCCTCACGGTGGAGGAGAATTTATTTATCGGCCTCAATGCCCGCGGCTGGAAACGCGACTCTTCCGAAATCGACCGGATCTTCACCCTTTTTCCCATCATCAAAGAATTCCTGCATCGCAAGGGCGGTATGCTTTCCGGTGGCCAACAACAGCAACTCGCCATCGGACGCGCACTCCTAACGAAACCCAAGCTGCTGATTTTGGACGAGCCGACAGAAGGCATTCAGCCCAACATCATCGACCAGATCGGTGACGCGATCAAAATGCTGCGTGAGGAAGGGAAAATGAGCATTCTTCTCGTTGAGCAATATCTCGACTTCTGCAAAGAGTTAGGCGATGATTTCGCCATTCTCGAGCGTGGCGCGGTGGCGGCGTCAGGCGAAATGACGGCGCTCACTAATGACATTGTGAAGGAATTCCTGACCGTCTAGCGGAAAAAGTTTCCTATATAAATATCAGCTACTCATATACCTCGCGACGTATGCATGGGTTTCATCCTTGGAGTGGTTTCCGATAAATTTGATTCATCAGATTTAGAGAAAGTGGCGCAAATGAATCCGCGTCTTAATTTGAGGGCGTATATTTCATAGTTATGGCATGAATTGAGCTTTACGCCGTTTGTGCAGGATCGCCTGCTATCACACCTCCATCAAACAATAGCTGAACCATGAAAAACAAGTATTGCAAAACGTTAATCAATACACCGCTCCTCGCATTCGCCTTGGCTACGGGCGTGGCATCGGCCGGTGTCACCGAAACGATGATGCCTCCTGCGGCCCCGCCATCTGAAGATGTTGTGTCCGGAGTCCTCAAGCTCGATATGAATACTCACTTCATCTCGTACGGAAATGACGTCTGGCAGGACAAAGATCCGAGCACCAAGCTGAATTTCAACCCATTCCTCGAACTTACCTTCGCTCTGCCAGCGAATTTCAAAGCGACCCTCGGCACCTGGTGGGACGTGAACAGCAAAGGCAACTCGGGTCTCGGCGGCGAAATCCAGGAAGTGGACGTATGGGGCGGACTCGCATACACCTACGATAAATTCACAATCGGGACAGTTTATCAACAGTGGGAGTATGCATCCAATACGGAGAAAATCATCGATGTGAACCTCTCCTATGCCTGTTTTCTTTCTCCTACATTGACGATTCATAACCGCATCGACGAAGGTGGCTCCGGTGGTGACGAAGGAACTGTGCTAGTCGCTGGAATAAGCTATGGTTTTGACGCCGGTCCGGTGAAAATTTCCATTCCTCTAAACTTGGCCTATTTCTGCACGGATGAATTCCATCCAGGAAATGCGGCTAAACCCTCGCCCGACACAGGGTTTGGGTATGCTTCAATCGGTGTTGCAGCCTCCCTTCCTCTGTCCACCTATATCGGGAAAACATACGGGGATTGGACGCTGAATGGCGGACTAACTTATTATATTACCGATGCTGATGTCATTCCTACCAATCCCACGAATGACTTTCTCACTGCTTCGCTCGGCCTAAGCCTCGCCTTCTAACATTCTTGTTGGTATCTGCTCAAACGGTTGCGGCGGAGGAGTCCTATTGATCACTCGGTATCAATGCTCTTCCGCCTGCTTTTTTTCAAATATGACATGAACATCTAATTTAACATCAATTTATCCCCAATACCATGATCACTCGCTTCTTCCCCTCCGCACTCGCTGCGATCTCCTTGATTGGCACCTCAGTCAAGGCAGCTGAAACCGTCAAGGTTGGCGTCCTCCATTCTCTTAGTGGCACCATGGCCATCAGTGAAACATCGCTGCGCGATGTCCTGCTCTTCACCTTCGACGAAATCAATGCCGCCGGTGGCGTGATGGGCAAAAAGATTGAACCTGTCGTTGTTGATGGTGCTTCGAACTGGCCGCTTTTTGCGGAAAAGGCCAAGCAACTTCTCGATCAAGATAAAGTTTCCGTAACCTTCGGCTGCTGGACGTCGGTGAGCCGCAAGTCGGTTCTTCCCGTATTTGAAGAAAAGAAAGGCCTGCTTTTTTACCCCGTGCAATACGAGGGTGAGGAAATGTCCCATAACATTTTCTACACTGCCGAAGCAGTTAACCAACAAGCCACGCCGGCGGTTGATTACCTACTCGCTGAAGGAAAAAAGAAGTTCTATCTCCTCGGCTCCGATTATGTTTATCCGCAGACAACTAATCTCGTGTTGCTGGAGTATCTCCTCAGCAAAGGCGTGCCTCTTGAAAATATTGGTGGTGGATTCACCAAAGATAGCTCCGGTAAGATCATTTCTGCCGGTAAATACACTCCATTTGGCCACACGGATTACCAACAAATCGTCTCAGAAATCAAACAGTTCTGCGCATCCGGTGACGCCTGCATCGTCAGCACTCTGAATGGTGATACCAATGTCCCATTCTTTAAGGAATATGCCGCCGCTGGGCTCACCGCTGAAACCGCACCTGTTGTTTCCTTCTCGATTTCCGAAGATGAGTTCCGTGGTCTTCCTGCAAAGCAACTCGTCGGTCAACTCGGTTGCTGGACCTACTTCCAATCCATCAAGAGTCCCGCCAACGCGAAGTTCATCAAGAATTTCCAAGCATGGCTTGGCAAGTCCACGGTTCCCGGAATCGTCAAGGAGGGCCGGGTAACTTGCTCGCCGATGGTTCTTTCCTACGATGGCGTTTACCTCTGGAAGGCTGCTGTGGAAAAAGCGAAGAGCTTTGAGGTCGAAAAAGTCCTCGCCGCTCTGGAAGAAGGTGTTAGCTTCGACGGGCCTGGCGGCATGGTGACTACCCAAAAGAACCACCACCTCACCAAGAACGTTTTCATCGGGGAATCCAAGGCTGATGGCCAATTCAAGATCCTCAAGGAATTCAAGAACGTGATCGGCGAGCCTTTCCTTAAAGGCACCTTCAAGTAATGGTCTGATTTTAGGTTGGTTATTTGGTTATAAACCATGCCCTCACCCGAGGGCATGGTTTTTTCGTTCCTCGCTTGGCATGACCCTTGCTCGAATGCACCATCTGTCCAACTAACTCATGCAAATGCTCCGTCATTCTCTCTGCCCCTGTTCCTTTTCCCGTTGGATCTCTGCGGCGGGTTGTCTTTTTCCATCATTACTGCTAGCTCATCCCGGCCACTATCACCCGGACGAAACTGATGAATTCGATTTCCTGAGAGCTACATTCTTTCACTCCCATGGTGTATTGGATTATGTAATAGCGGGCGTGGTCATTTTCAGCGTTGCTGTCGCTTGTCTCCACGGAAAACCCGCAGTCCGCATGAGTGCTCTTGTGGCCGCGCTTGGTTCGCTTGCCCTGCTCCCGATCTTCTAACTGGTCGCGCCAATGCATCTCTCCCCGCGCGAACAGGAAAAACTACTCATCGTCGTGGCCGGTGATCTCGCCAGCCGCCGCCGTGCCCGCGGCCTCAAGCTCAACTACCCGGAAACCGTGGCGCTGATCACCGCCGAGCTATTGGAAGCCGCTCGCGATGGTAAATCCGTGGCCCAACTCATGAGCTACGGAACCACTTTGATTTCCCGCGACGAAGTGATGGAAGGCGTCGCGGAAATGATCCACGACGTCCAAGTGGAAGCGACTTTCCCCGACGGCACCAAACTCGTCACCGTTCACAACCCCGTCCGATGATCCCAGGCGAAATCATCACCCCGCCCGCTGCCCCAGACCTCGAGCTGAATGCTGGTCTAACCACGTTAAATCTCGTCGTCGCAAATACGGGTGATCGCCCAATCCAAGTTGGCAGTCATTTCCATTTTGCGGAAGTGAACACATCCCTCCACTTCGACCGCGCCGCCGCCCGGGGCTTCCGGCTCAATTTCCCGGCTGGCACCGCCATCCGTTTTGAACCGGGCGATACCCGCGAAATTCCGTTAGTGGCCTTTGCCGGCACTCGCGAGGTTCATGGCCTCAATAACCTGGTCAACGGCCCGCTCGACTCATGAAACAGACCCGCGCCAATTACGCCGGCATGTTCGGCCCCACCACGGGTGACCAAGTCCGCCTCGCCGATACTGAACTTTTCATCGAGGTCGAGCGCGACCTGATCGCCGAAAACGGTGGCTATGGCAATGAAGTGAAATTTGGCGGCGGGAAGGTCATCCGCGATGGCATGGCGCAATCCCCGCTTGCCCTTGATGCGGATTCGTTAGACCTCGTCATCACCAACGCCCTAATCCTCGATGCCGCCCAAGGCGTGATCAAAGCGGACATTGGCATCAAGCACGGGCGCATCGTCGGCATCGGTCATGCGGGAAATCCGCTGCTGCAAGACGGCATCACCATGACCATCGGAGCCGCTACCGAAGTCATTGCGGGCGAAGGCTGCATCGTCACTGCTGGAGGCATCGACACGCATATCCATTTCATTTGCCCGCAGCAAATTGAGCACGCCATCGCCAGCGGCGTCACCACTCTCATCGGCGGCGGCACTGGACCGGCGCACGGCACCTATGCCACCACTTGCACGCCGGGGAAATGGAATATCCACCGAATGTTAGAGGCCGCCGAGGCGTTTCCCGTGAACCTGGGATTTCTCGGAAAAGGCAATTGCTCCTCGCCCGAGCCGCTCCGCGAGCAGGTTCTAGCAGGCGTCATCGGCCTCAAACTCCATGAAGACTGGGGCACGACCCCTGCGGCGATTGACACTTGCCTAACAGTCGCTGATGAGTTCGACATCCAAGTCGCCATCCACACCGACACCCTCAACGAAGCGGGGTTTGTCGAAAGCACTCTGGCAGCATTCAAAGGCCGCACCATCCACACTTATCACTCGGAAGGTGCTGGTGGTGGTCACGCTCCCGATATCATCCGCGTTTGTGGCGAGTCAAACGTCCTGCCGTCCTCTACCAACCCGACGCGGCCATTCACGACTAACACCATCGACGAGCATCTCGACATGCTCATGGTCTGCCACCATCTCGATTCGCGCATCCCCGAAGATGTGGCCTTCGCTGAAAGCCGTATTCGCCCGGAAACCATCGCTGCCGAAGATCGTCTTCATGACCTTGGCGCAATCTCCATGATGTCGTCTGATAGTCAGGCGATGGGCCGCATCGGTGAGACTATTACCCGCACTTGGCAGACAGCGCATAAAATGAAAGTTCAGTTCGGGAAGTTAAAGGGTCCATCCCACCCCGCTGCCGATAATTTCCGCGCGCTTCGCTACGTTTCGAAATACACGATTTGCCCCGCGATCACCCACGGGATTTCCCACGAAGTCGGCAGTATTGAGGTGGGAAAACTTGCGGATATCGTCATCTGGAAGCCCGCGTTTTTCGGCGTCAAACCCGAGACGATTCTCAAAGGTGGTTTGATCGCCTGGGCGAACATGGGCGATCCCAACGCCTCCATTCCCACCCCGCAGCCGACGATGTATCGCCCGCAGTTCGGGGCTTTTGGAAAAGCCATCGCCGCCACCTCCGTCACCTTTGTCAGCGCCGCCTCGCTCGAATCAGGATCTCTCGCCAGCCTCGGTCTAACCAAGCGCCTAGTCGCTGTAAAAAATTGTCGAACGGTTACCAAGCGCGACCTGCCATTCAACGACTCATTGCCAAAAATCACCGTTGATCCAGACACTTACACCGTCACCGCCGACGGTGAGCAACTCCGCTGCGAACCCATGTCCGTTCTTCCGATGGCCCAGCGCTACTTTCTGTTCTAACGCCGCAGGGCATTCGTTGCGGCGAGACACCTCAACCACCTGTAAATGCACCTTATCCTCCGAATGCTGGCTGAAACGTCCGATCTGCCCGTTGAAAAGCAAATCACTCTATCCGCCGAGCGCCGTCAGTTTCTCAAACGTCGTTGGCGCGGCGTCGCCGAGGATGGCGCGGAGTTCGGATTCGATCTCGAAACCCGCCTCACCGATGGCTGTGTGATTTTCCAACAGTCGGGAAATGACTACATCGTACGCCAGTTGCCTGAGACGGTCTATCAGGTCATTTTTGAAGATGCTGCCCACGCCGCGCTCGTCGGATGGAAAGTCGGCAACCTCCACTTGCCCGGCGAGATTTCTAGCGAATTCATCCGCGTGCTTCACGACGAAGCCATGACCCAACTTCTCGCACGCGAGGGTTGGGCCTACACAGAACCCGAAGTCCGCTTCACCCCGATGAAAACCATGGCGCATTTGTAAAACAAGGCGCGTGGCAATTTGCGTAATATCTAGCCGATCAACCCCATTTTCGGATAATTCGCGCCGAGGATCGGCTTTATGTTAGGAGCCTTGAGCCAGTCGGCGAGGAGGGTGCCGTAAACGCTGCGGAAATCGACGGTGTGCTGGATGTCGCCTTCGGATAGATCGGTCAGGCTGGGATGGGTGCCGTGGAGACCGCCTTTGATGCCGGGGCCGGCGAGGAAGAGGCAGGAGGCTTTGCCATGGTCGGTCCCGGCACTTGCGTTTTCGGAAACTCTGCGACCGAATTCGGAGAAGGTCATGAGGACGACGCGCTTGTCATTTCCCTGCTCCTTGAGATCGGCGAAAAAGGATTTGAGGGCGCTGTCGAGCTGGCCTAACAGCCGATCATGGGAGTTGAGCTGCTGGTTGTGGGTGTCGAAGCCACCGTGGCTGACGTAGTAAACGCGGGTGGGCATTCCTCCGGCGATCATGCGGGAGACGAGGTTGAGATTGCGGGCGAGCGGGGTGCCGTCGTAGCGGATGCTGGTCTGGTGTTTGGATGCGAGCTCGAGGATTTTTTTCGAACTCACACGCGCATCAAGGGCGACGCGTTCGAGGAATGCGAGATTCCCCTCGCCCGTAATACCGCCAACTTTTCCTCCGGCGGGCATCGCGATGGAAGCACCGTCGGTGGGTTCGTCATCGTGATCGTCGGGTTTATTGAGGTTGGCGAAAAATTCCTCGGCTTGGGCCTTTTCGCCGCCGCCGTAGATCCAGCGGTAGAGCTCGGGGGAATTGAGGCAGACGCCCGGATTTTTGACTGCTCCGAAGGCTTCAGGCTGGGTTTTGTTGAAGCTGATGCCGACGGTGGGATCGGCACCGGGGCAGGCGTTGTCGAAATAGCGGCCAAGCCAGCCGGTGGGCGAATGGTTAGAAGTGTCCGCGGTTTCCCAGATGGAAGTGGAAACGAAGTGAGAACGGTTAGGATTCGGGTAGCCCACGCCCTGGATGATGCCGAGATCGCCTTCTTTAAAAAGCGAGCCGAGGAAGGGCATCGAGCCGTTCAGACCGACGTGGTCGCTGAGTTTGATGATGTCCTTTTCCTTTTTCGCGAGACGGGGGCGGGACTTGTGATAGGTGTCATCGGCGTAGGGGACGAGTGTGTTCAGCCCGTCATTTCCCCCGGCGAGTTGGAGGACGATGAGGATCGTGTCGTCCTTGCCGGTGATGGGCTGGATCGCGAGATCGCGGGCCTCTTCGTGGAGTTGACCGAAGGTGCGCTCGATGAACATCGGGACGGTCCAAGCGGCGGATGCGCCGAGGACGGTGGAGCGGAGGAAATCGCGGCGGGTTTTCATAAGGTGGAAAAGTTGCTAGTTTTCAGTTTTTAGGAATTTTCAGCAAAGCTGATAGTAGGGCGTGCTGAGGATGAGGTGGCAGAGCTCGGCGGTTTCCTTGTTAGTGAAGATGGCGCCCTTTTTTTCGTTGGCGTATTCGATAAACGAGTCGCGGGCTTTCGCCGGGACCGGACTTTGGAAAAAGCGGAAGATGAGCGAATCGACGAGATCCGGCGGATTTTCCCGGAGACGGCGGGGGGCGACTTTTTCGTAGTCCGGACCCTTCCAGCCGCGGCCCATTTGCTTGGGGGAGGGGCCCATGCCGGGAGTTTTCACCTTCTCGCCGGCCATCGCGGTGGGGGTGGATGCATCGGAGCCTTTGGTTAGAAATCCGGCGAGGTTGTAGCGGGTGAAGAGAGTGTTGGTATTGATCCAGGCTTGTCCCCAGTCCCAGCCCGCGACGTTGGGTGGAAGGAAAAGAATTTGCCCTAACTGTTGTTCCGCAGTGATGGGAAAGCCGACGGGCGGCTCGGTGAGTTCGAGCTGTTTCAGCAGGCCTATCAGATATTGGATCGGTGACTTGATCTGCGAACGGATGGATGCCTCGGTGTAGAATTCCTTGGAGAGAAAAATCTCGCGGAGCAGCGGGCCAACTTGGAAATTGGCCTTCTGGAAGCTTGCGGTAAGTGCGTCGAGTGCGCCTTCGGAAGGATTTTCATAAACGAAAAATTCCCAAAGTTTTTTAGCCATGAAGCGGGCCGCTGGCTTTTTCTCGAAGATCAGGTCGATGATGTCCTTGCCGGTGAAAGGACCGGTTTTTCCGAAGACGGTCTTATCGGTGGGATCCCACTGGCGCTTGTTGTGGATGACCGTGCCATTGAGCCGATTGATCTGATAGCCGGTGAAAGCGCGGGCGGCTTCGTGGATGTCCTGCTCGGTGTAGTTGCCCTCGCCGAGGGTGAAAAGTTCCATGACCTCGCGGGCGAAATTTTCGTTAGGCATGCCCTTTTTTGAGTTCTGGGTGTCCAGATAGATCATCATCGCCGGGTCCATGAGCATGGCTTGGGTGAGATCCTTGAAACTGCCGAATGCGTTCTGGCGGAACATTTCGTTCTGGCGAATCATGAGGACAGGCTGCTTCACCTTTTGGATCGAGGTGGCGAAATGGTCATGCCAGAAAAGCGTCATTTTTTCCCGGAGCGGCGCATCCGTCTGCAGCATCCGGCGGAACCACCAGCCTTGGGCTTCGAGGCCGCGCTCGCGTTCCTCTTTTTGCTCCATTTTGAATGCCTCGCGCTTGGTTTTTTCCGCTTCTTCGGGGGAGAGGGTGCGGATGGCCTGTTGGACGGTTTTTCGAATTTCCATGCGATCCCTCATCTCCGCAAGTGCCTGCTCGTCGTTGCACCAAGCGGGGTGTGGAAAAGTGTCGAGCGGCTCGATGGGCGCGACTAAGGAGTCCACTGCTTTTTCCCGCCCGAGGGCATGGAAGGTCTTGATTTGAGATGGACTGCCGCCGAAGCCCGCGCGATTGAGGAGGTGGGCGGCCTCGAAAATGGTCCAAGTTTCATCAGCGCGAGCGAGCATAGAGGGAAAACCCGGTGGGGAAACGGAAGTTGCTCGGAAAAAATCCGGTCTGTTTTTCAAATGCCTGCCATGGTTCAATTTTTTGCATGAACGCGCACCCACGAAATCTCACTCCTGAACTACTTTCCCCGGCGGGAAATTGGGATTGTGCTCGTGCCGCCGTGGCTGCCGGAGCGGATGCCATTTATTTCGGCCTGCCGCGGTTCAATGCCAGGTTGCGGGCAGATAACTTCATCGACGCGGATTTGAAGGAACTGATGGAATTCCTGCACCGCCACGGCGTGAGAGGATTCGTGGCGATGAATACCTTGATTTTCACCAGCGAAATGAAAGCCGCCGAGGAGCAACTCCGCCGCATCGCCGCCGCCGGGGTGGATGCATTGATCATTCAAGATCTCGGCCTCGCGAAACTCGCCCGCATGATCGCGCCGAACGTTGAGCTTCATGCCTCGACGCAAATGACGATCACCTCGCCGGAAGGACTCGCTTTCGTCGAATCGCTTTTCCCGTTAGAACGTGCCGTCCTCGCACGCGAGCTTTCCATCAAGGAAATCGAGAGGTTTCATTCGAGTTCCGTGGAAACGAAAACCCCCCTCGAAGTCTTCTGCCACGGAGCGCTCTGCGTCGCCTACTCCGGCCAGTGTCTCACCAGCGAGTCGCTCGGGCAACGCAGCGCCAACCGTGGGGAATGTGCCCAAGCCTGTCGGATGCCGTATGAAATCGTCGTCGATGGCGAAACCCGCGAGCTCGGCGCGGTGCGTTATTTACTCAGCCCCCAGGATCTAGCAGCGGTTGATCTCATCCCCGACCTCGTCCGCGCCGGGGTAAAATCCTTTAAAATCGAAGGCCGCCTCAAGTCCCCCGAATATGTCTCTGCCGTTACACGGGTCTATCGGAAAGCCCTCGACGCAGCGATGGCGGCAACCGAATCCCCGATTACCCATAACGACCGGTATGAGTTAGAAATGACCTTCTCCCGTGGTCTCAGCACCGGCTGGTTCGCAGGCACAAACCACCCGTATCTTACCCATGGAAAATTTGGGAAAAAGCGTGGCCCCTTGCTGGGTGAAATCACCGACTGTGGCCCCGGATGGATCAGACTGGGGAATCTAACCGGCGTGCCGTTCACCGCTGGCGACGGCGTGGTATTCGATGCCGGCGAAAACCGCGACCTTGAACAAGGTGCCCGCATCTGGGTGATCGAGGGCGACCGTCTCATCTTCCATC
>JANYFB010000326.1 GCA_025362955.1 Akkermansiaceae bacterium | reverse complement strand
GTATTCCTCTGTGGCACCGCCTTGCACCATGATTTTCGCGACGCCGGGGATGGTCGAAAGCAGCGGGCGGAGCTGATAGAGGGCGAAGTCGCGCTGCTCGACCAGCGAGCGGGAACTGGATGTTAGACTGTAGGCGACCACCGGGAAAACCGTCGGGTCCATGCGTTCCACCTCGAAGCTGGTGCCCGGCGGCAGGCTCGGGATGATGCGGTTCACCTCGCTCTGCGCTTGCAGCATTGCCTGCACCATGTCCTGGCCCCAGTCGAAGTTCACAGAGATTTCATTGCTCCCACGGCTGGTGGTCGAGCGGATGTGGCGGACGCCGGGGATGGCGCGCAAGGCCTCTTCAACCGGATAGGTGACTTCCACTGCCATCCGTTCGGCAGGGCGATCTCCCGCATCCACACTCACACGGACGCGTGGAAAATCGACATGCGGAAAGAGCGCTACCGGCAGATTCCACCCGCTCATCACCCCGCCGATGGCGAGGACGATGATAAGGAAAACAATCGAACGTGCGTGAGACTGCGCCCAGCGGGTAAAATTCATGGTGGCGGAAATTTTATCGTTCGGCTTTCTCGACCGCCATGCCGTCCTCGAGCTGATAATTGCCTACCGTGACGACTTCGTCCCCCTCTTGAAGGGTTTCCCCTGTCACCTCGGTGGAGGTATCCGTTTCAAGGCCGGTCGTGACCTTATGCTCCACGGCATGACCATCGCGGACGGTAAATAATGTCGAACCATCCTCGCTGGGCAGGACGGCATCGCGAGGGACGACGAAGGCATTTTTTTCCTCCACCGGGATTTCACCGCGCACATAGCCATCTAGCAGCAATGGCACATCGGGAGGCACCGTCACAAAGGTATCTACCAGCCGCGTCTCGGGATTCACCCGCTGAGTTACAAGTCGGATGCCGCCATCTCCTTCCACACCTTCCTGATTGGCCGAGTGAATGTGGACTTTTTGCCCCTCATGAAGTCGCCCGGCATTCTCCGGCTCCACTCCTAGCAGAATCTCGATCTGCCGCCCCGGAACGAGAGAAAGCAAGGGACCACCTGCGGGGACGATCTGGCCGATGCGCACGTCGATGGAAGCTAACAAGCCGTCGCAATCCGCGTTGAGTGTGGTGCGATCTCCCGCGCCGCGTGCCTTGAGGTTGGTAAATTTCGCGGCGGCATCGCGGGCTTCCTGCCGCGCCTGTTGGAGATCTTGGTTGACCGCTAGTTTCATGTCAAAACGTCGTTGCGTCTGTTCGAGCTGGAGGCGCGTGGACTCCGCCGCAGACTCCGCCTCGCCAAGCTGCAATTTGGTGTCGGGACTGGGCTCGATCTCAATGAGCGCCCGCCCTTCCTTCACCGGTTCCCCCGCAGAAACTAACAACCGGATCACCTTGCTCTCATATTGCACCGAGACGCTCTCCAAATCTGCAGGTTGCGCGACCACTGTTCCGTAGGCAGTCACCGAGGCAGTGATCGTGCTTTTCTCTAACTTGACAGTCTCTACCGTGGCGGTGGGTTTGACCTTGTCAGCCTCCTTTTCCTCGTCGGACTCAGGTTTATGACAGGCAGTCGTCGCAAGTGCGATCGCAAGGAGGATGGATGAATTACGGTTCATGGAGATAGATGCCATGCAGCGGCAATTTCAAGTGCGATGCGGGCTTGGGCGAGCGCCTGTTTGAGTTTCAGAATGTCGATAGATTTCTGGGTGAAATCATTCTGCAACGCATAGTCGCCGAGGATCTCGGCATTTCCCTCCGCGACTGCTTTCCGCGAGGTTTCCACCACATGGCGCAGCGCGGGCAAGGCCTGCTCCGCTTGGGCGATCTGGGCATTCAATCCGTGAATGTCTGCTAGAGCGGAAGCGATGTCCGACCGCGTCTCGAAGACACGGTTGGTATATTCATCGAAAAGGCGCTTCCGCGTGGCTCCTTCGATGGCGATGTTACCTTGGTTTCTATCGAAAAGCGGAAGGTCAATGTTGATGCTCGGCCCGAGCGTGCGGACGTTCCCGGTATCCCGCGCGCGGTTGAATCCGATGCCGATGTTAGGAAATTGCGCGAGAATCGCCGAGCGAAGTTTCGCGTCCTGGCTCTCGTAGCCGCGCTTCAGAGCTAACAGATCCAAGCGGCGTTCCTCCAGCCCGTGGAGCAAGGTGGACTCCGAGGGCGCGTCCACCCGCGAGGGCAGCGAGGTATCACTCTGGAGCCGGAGTTGGGTGGCGGGCGGATAGCCAATTGCGCGGTTGAGCGCGATCCGGCTTTGCTCGGCCTCCTGTTGGAGACCTAGCAGGATCGCGCGGGCATCGTTGGCGGAGGTGGCCACTGCGGCGGAATCCATGAGGTTCATTTCGTGGGATTCCTCAGCCTTTTTCACCAACGCCGAGTTGTTAGCGAGCCGGTTCGTGATTTCCGTGACTTGGGTAACCTGCGCCCGCAGCGCGACGAGATCGTAAACGGCGGATCGTGCGGCAAGGGAAGTTTGCCATTCCTCCCACGCCACGTCCAAGCGCACGGCCCGGACATCGGCACGGGCGCTGGCGACATCCTGCCCCCGAGTGAGCAAAGAACGCAAATCCCAGCTCAAGCCGTAAGCACCCCCGGTTTGCGTGCCTGCGGTGGTCCCGCCAGTGACGAAGTCCAGGCTGCCGGTAAGTTGCGGGTTGGGTAAAATTCCCGCCTTGAGAAGCTGTGCCTCCGCCTCCGCATTTTGATCACGCACGGCTCGCAGCGCCGGATTGAGCACCACTGCAAGCACGGCAGCCTCGTCCGGCGACAGCCCGTCACTTGCATCTAACCGCACTGGGCGGAGCAAAGGATGTTTGAGATCGCGCACGGCAATTTCCAAAGCCTTTCCTGCCGCAGGTTTGAGCGCCTTATCCACCTCGCTGGAATTCAGGAACAATGCCTGATAGGTGGCGCAGCCGGTGAGGCAGAGGGCAGACACCCCTCCCATTCGCAGGAGCACACTCAACGAGATTTGTTTCCATTTCGCAATCAACGCCCAGTGCCTACCTGACTTCGTGTGAGAATCCGATGAGAAAAGACGTTTAATTCCCCCCCAAGGAAAAATCTTCGGGATTGTTGTTATCCCTCTAGCAATTCCAACTCCCGTTATGCTAGATGCCTCCTCGAGAGTCGGCACCCTATTCATCGAACGGCGGGAAGATCCGGCTGCACGGAAAAGGCAAACTACGCACTCTTCTTCACCGAGCTTTGCGACGAAATCCTCCTCGTTTCCCACCTGGAATCCACCCGTCTGGATAACGTTGAAAACATCTATACTGCCGCGCATGAGATTTTGTGATTTTTCAAAAAGGATCGGACTGGAAAATTCCACGTTATGCGCGGGAAGAGGCAGGCTGAAATCATATCCCCCTTTCCACAACTGGTGATGCGCGCCAGTATAAATGCCCGGATCACCTGCCCGCCGCCCGATGCCTTGGGCCATCGGCTGCCTTCGGATTGTGGAACGTCAGGCC
>JANYFB010000272.1 GCA_025362955.1 Akkermansiaceae bacterium | reverse complement strand
TAGATCGCGGGTATCGACGTGAACGCGGACAGGATCACCGCAGAAGGTCTGGTGGCGGAGGGTTTCCGCAAGGGCAAGGCAGGCGTCGAGCACCGCTTGCTTCGAATCTTCCTTGGGCGTGATCGGGAGGATGACGATTTGTTGAGTGGAGACGCGCGGTGGTAGAACGAGACCGTCGTCGTCGGCGTGGGCCATAATGAGCGTGCCGATCATGCGGGTGGAAGTTCCCCATGAGGTGGTGTGAGCGTGTTGGACGGTGCCGTCGCGCCCGGTGAAGGAAATGTTTTGTGCCTTCGAAAAATTCTGGCCGAGGTAGTGCGAAGTACCGGCTTGGATGGCTTTTTTATCCTGCACCATCGCCTCGACGGTGAAAGTCATGTCCGCGCCGGGGAAGCGCTCGTTCTCGGTTTTTTCCCCCGGTACGACGGGGATGGCGAGGTGGTCGCGGAGGAATTCCTCGTATTGGCCGTGCATCAACTTCGTTTCCGCGATGGCCTCCTCCTTCGTCTCATGGGCGGTGTGGCCTTCCTGCCAGAGAAATTCAGCAGTGCGGAGAAATAGCCGGGGCCGCATTTCCCAACGCATGACATTCGCCCACTGATTGATGAGCAGGGGAAGATCGCGATATGACTCGATCCAGCGGGCAAATGCCGCGCCGATGATCGTCTCTGAGGTCGGCCGAATGACGTATGGCTCGGCCAGTTCGCCAGCAGGGATCATCTTCGATTTTCCGGTGACCGGATCTCTAACCACTTCTAACCGATGATGGGTGACTACGGCGCACTCGGTGGCAAATCCTTCCGCATGCTCTGCTTCTTTTTCCAAATAGGAGAGCGGAATGAGCAGTGGAAAATAGGCGTTCTGGTGGCCGGTGGCTTTGAAACGCCGATCCATTTGCTGCTGGATAAGCTCCCAAATCCCATAGCCCCAAGGCTTGATGACCATGCAACCGCGGGTTTCCGAGTTTTCCGCCATGTCGGCGGCTTTGATGACTTGCTGATACCACTCGGGAAAATCCAGGGCACGGGTGGGGCTGATGGCGGTCTTTTCTGCGGACATGATTGCTACGGAAATAGGACCATGCGGCGGGGGAAAGAGCATCAAAAATCTCTCACA
Organism: Akkermansiaceae bacterium; assembly: GCA_025362955.1. Lineage (GTDB taxonomy): Bacteria > Verrucomicrobiota > Verrucomicrobiia > Verrucomicrobiales > Akkermansiaceae > Luteolibacter. The sequence continues at coordinate 1,923 of JANYFB010000272.1, read as the reverse complement.
AGCTGGAATTCACCCATGAGAATTGCGAGTGAGAGGCTGCGTTTCTATGGGTCAACCCGCACAAATCGCCGGATTTCGTCTAAGGATTACTCCGATTCACGCGGTAAATCATTGGTAACCAATAATAAATTCGATTTTTAAAGAAATCCCGAGTTGGGGGTTTGACAGAGTGGGGGCAACTTGTCTTACTGAATTTCCAAGCAGTTAAAACCCTCCGCATCCATGAGCGATAACGACAATCTACCACCAAATCCTTCCAAGCTAACGTCAAGTGTGCCTCTCAACAAGCAGACGTCGAGCTTTCCCGTGAACAAGCAGACGTCGAGCGTTCCACTCAAGAAGGAGACCGTTCGCGTTACATTGAAAGCGGCAGATGCGCCGCCTGCGGTTCCCTCGGCCACCGTGCCAATGGCACCTCCCGTTAGGCCGCCGATTCCAGGTGGTGCCCCGACCCCCACCGCTGCGGGTGGTCCTCCACGTCCTCCGGGTCCGGCTCCTACCATTCCGCTTCGTGCGGCGGGGCCACCTTCCATGTCACCTGCGCCGACCATCCGGCTGGCAGCTTCTGGCGCGGCTACCGGAGCCCTCCGGCCACCCGGTGCGGCAGGAGCTCCACCGACGATCGCGCTGCCCAAGGCAACTGTTCAACTTCAGGCACCTACCAAGCCGCTTGGCACTTCGTTCGCATCCCCCTCGCAAATGGCCACCCTCCAGGCCGATGACGAGGATGAAGCGAGCGGTGACGGACTTGCCAACATTCTTTCGGGCGTGGGTCTGGCTGCGGCTCTCATCGTCCTGGCTTTCCAACTGATGACTGCTAACGCTTGGATTAGCGCGGAAGACAATCCGAAGAAAGGCGACTGGACGCTTCTGCTAGAATAAAAATCTGAACCTATCAATCTCGTGGCCCTTCCCATCATCAATATTCTTCTCGCAGGAGCAGCGCTTTACTTTGCAATGACCGCCTGCAACCTGCCACTCTGAGCGAGGCAAGTTGTCTCTCTCAGCCATGAGCCGCAAACGTGGCTCAGGATTTCCCTTGCCAAGCTGCGAGGATTTCCCCAATTTCCGCGCCCCTCTTTAAGCCGCCTTATTCACCAACGAAGATTCCTGAGGGATTCCATGCGGCAAATCTTCAAAAATCGCCCGTCCTGATTCAAGGCGGGAAAACAGAACTCACTAATGATCAACGAACTCATCAACGAAATGGTGGACGCCGGCGTCCACTACGGCCACCAAACCAAAAAATGGAATCCGCGCATGAAACCCTTCCTCATGAAGGACAAAGGCGGAATCTACATCATCGACCTGGAAAAAACCGTCCAGCAGCTCGATAAAGCCTCTGATTTCCTCGCCGACCTCATCGGCAAGGGCAAGAAAGTCCTCTTCGTCGGCTGCAAGCGCCAGGCCCAGGACGCCATCCGCGAAGCTGCGGAAGCGACCGGCCAACACTACGTCAACCACCGCTGGCTCGGCGGGATGCTCACTAACAGCCTCACCGTGCGCAAGTCGGTCGAGCGCCTCAAGTATCTCGAAAACATCGAGAAACAGCCTGAATTCAAGGCCATGTCCAAGAAGGAACTCGCCGCCCTCGGTCGCGAGCGGGAAAAACTCCTCCGCAACCTCCGCGGCGTGCGCGACATGGACAAGAAGCCTGACGCCGTCGTGATCGTCGATTCCGCCCGCGAAACCATCGCTGTGGCCGAAGCCCGCCGCTTGAGCATCCCGATCATCGCCATCGTCGATACCAATGCCGACCCGGCGCTCGTCCAATTCCCGATTCCCGGCAACGACGACGCCATTCGATCGATCCGCATCATTCTCCAGAATCTGGTCGATGCCATGGTCGCCGCCCGCAAGAACTAATCCATTTGTCACACGGGCGTCCTGTCTTGCGACGGGCCGCCCGTTTTCTCTCTCAAC
>JANYFB010000267.1 GCA_025362955.1 Akkermansiaceae bacterium | reverse complement strand
CGCCGCCTGGCTTAAGGACGCGGGCGAACCCGCGTTCCGCGTCGGCCAGATCCTCGAATGGGTTTGGAAAAAAAAGGTTACGTCCTATGACGCGATGACCAATCTCCCCGCCGCGCTACGAGCAAAACTGACCGAGTCATTCCGGCTCAGCGCACTGGAGCACACGACCACCCAAGGTTCCGCCGATACGACCCGCAAGTTTCTCTTCCGCCTGCACGACGGTCGTTATGTCGAGAGCGTCCTCATCCCGGCCAACCCCGCGCTTTACGGCGAGAAATCCGACCGCCGCACGCTCTGTGTTTCCTCACAGGTCGGCTGTGCCTACGGTTGCAAATTCTGCGCCTCGGGCCTCGCCGGATTCACCCGCAATCTCGATGCCTCGGAAATCGCCGGCCAAGTTCTCGCGGCGGAGCAACTCTCCGGCGAACGCGTCGATTCCCTCGTCTTCATGGGCATGGGCGAACCGATGGCCAACCTCGACAATCTGTTAGCCGCCATCGCGCTTATCACGGGCGAAAAAACACTGCATCTCGGCGCACGCCACCTCACCATTTCCACGTCCGGCCTTGTCCCGCAGATCAGGAAACTCGCCGAGCACCCGCAGCAAATCCGCCTTGCGATTTCCCTCCATGGTGCAACCGACGATGTCCGCGAGCAGATTATGCCGATCAACAAAAAATGGCCGGTCGCCGAATTATTTGATGCGTTAGATTACTGGAATGCGAAGAAAACCCAGAAGCTCACGCTCGAATACATCCTCATCCAGGACGTCAACGATTCGCTCGCCCAAGCCGCCATCCTCGCCCGCCACGCCCGGCGCTTAGGCGCGAAGGTGAACCTCATTCCCTACAACACCGTCGAGGGACTGGAATGGAAACGACCGCCTAACAACCACTGCCGCGCGTTCCAGGATGTTTTAAAAAGCGCCGGCGTCACCGCGAACCTGCGCCTCGAAAAAGGCCACGACATCGACGCCGCCTGCGGACAGCTCCGTCTCAAGCAGGAGACGGCTGAAGGGATCATCGAAGCTCCCGCGAAGCGATAGCCGCTACACCCCTCCGGCAGATACTGTATTTCCGCATAAGTTGCCGGATCTTTACGGACCGCGGAATTCATTCCGGCCTTCATTCATTCATCGTCTTCCCGGATCAAAGAGTTTACCGCAGAGACGCAGAGATCGCAAAGGGACGCAGAGAACCACATGATTCCAAAGAATCCAGCTTTGCGTTCCTCTGCGACCTCTGCGTCTCTGCGGTAAAATCTCCCTCTGATTTCGTCTTGCCTTCCAGCACACTCGTCCGCGTCTCGTAGTGCTCCACCAGATCCGCGGCGATCTCCTCCACGCGTTCCTTCGCACCCACCAGCTTCGCCTCTTCCTCTTCCAAATCAAAAATCCAAAATCAACAATCGTCATTCGTCAATTCTTCCCCCTCCTCGTCCTCAATCACCTCCTCCACGTCCTTGTTCAGCCGGTCGATCTCCTCGCGGTTGATGTCCTGCTTCGCCAGGCGGCTTTCGTAATAGATCGGCACCGTCGCCTTGTCCTCCTTCGCGTCCTCGATGTCGTAAATCGACACGTAGCCGCCAAAAGTTTCCTGCGTGTTCGCATCCGCCTTCTCGATCGGCGTCCCGGTGAAGCCGATGAACGACGACCCCGGCAGCGCATCCCGCATGTGCTTCGCATAGCCGTAAACGTATCTCCCCGTCTTGGTGTCCAGCCGGCCTTTCGTCCCGTATTGCGAGCGATGCGCCTCATCCGAGATGACCACCACGTTCGTCCGCTCGCACAGCACCGGATGATCATCCTCCGCGCCTTCCAGCGAAAATTTCTGGATCGTCGTGAAAATGATCCCGCCGGATTTCCGGGACGCCAGCATCTCACGGAGCTGTTCGCGGCTCTCCGCCTGCTCCGGCGTCTGCTTGAGCAGATCCTTCGCGCTGCAAAACTGTTGGAAAAGCTGGCCATCCAGATCATTGCGATCCGTCACCACCACCAGCGTCGGGTTGTTCATTTCCGGCTGCTGTAACAGCTTCCCCGC
>JANYFB010000255.1 GCA_025362955.1 Akkermansiaceae bacterium | reverse complement strand
GTGGTCGTCGCGAGTTGGATCAACCTCCAATACTACGGTTCCCGTATCAATCCCGACCTACTCGCCGCTGGCAACAAGACCATTCACCAAGTGGTCGGCGGACTCGGAGTCATCGAAGGAAACGCAGGCGATCTCCGCAGTGGACTCCCGCTCCAGTCCATCCACGATGGCAAGGACTTCGTCCACGAACCCCGCCGCCTCACGGTAGTGATCGAGAGCAAACCGGAACTCGTCGATGCCGTTCTCGCCGCGCAACCGGGAGTGCGCGAGCTCTTCGAGAACCAGTGGATTCACCTCATCGTCATCCAGGAAAACACCGCTTGCGAACTCCGCGATGGGAACTGGCAACTCATCGGCAAATCAACCCCGACGACAACATGACCGACACCCTAACATCCAAATTCACGATAAGGAAGCCTCAACCGTAATGATGAGACGGGCTTTTTATTTATTTCTCCAAAATCTCCCGGGCAAACGGATCGCCTTCATCAGCGAGTTCTTTGAGATAGCCCAGTGAAAGGTGGCGGACCGATTCCTCAGAATGATACAGTCCGGCTTCCGCGACTTTCGGGGTGAGGAAACGGGCGAGCATGAAAGCGGCTTCCTCTGCGGTGGCGGTGGGGAGTTTGGCGAGGTATTCGCGCTCGGCCTTGCCTTCGAGGAAGGCAATGTCCTGCAAGTCTTTATCGCGGCCAGTGGCCTGCTTGGTGACGAGCAAGTCGATGGTGTCGGGAACCCGCGTGCCGTCGTCGAGGGCGGTGGCCCGATTCCAAACATCGTCGAATTCCGAGATTTCCAGTTCGTTGGGATCACGGAAGATGTCGAGGGGGCGATCTAATCCAAGGACGCGAATGACTTTATCATCCGCGATCACCCCCGCGAAATCCGCCTCGGCGAAGGGCCGCCACGTTCCAATGCGAACCGGACGAGAGGATGGATAGGAGAAAATGACCGGACCTACCCGGAATACCCAATCCGCGATGGTTCCCGCAGGATCCAACCAGACATCCGCGTCGTAGGTGTTTCTGTTCAAACCATGAGAAATCACCGCGACTCCTCCCAAAGTGACGACCCTGAAGCGACCTGCCAGCAATTCGATCAATTTGTCTGCGGTGGCGGTATTTTCCATCGTTCCATGTCTTTTTTAATTTGATCTGAGATCCACAGCGCATCCGCGACGGAGCGCACTCCACCGGGCAGCCAAGGTTCGGAGTTGTCGGGGATTTGTTTTTTGCCCTTGGCGACGTCGGAATTGCCCTCCGGCTTGCCTTGTCGGCGGCGCATCACGGCGCGCGACTTCATCATGGAGTAAAGCCATTTTTGACGGTCAACGTTGGGGCGGTATTGCTTCATCGTTAAACGGAATGTAGCCCGTGGTGCCGGGGGTGGCAATCTTGCATTGTGGCACGGGTAACGAAAAAACCCGCCGCCCATTTTCGGGGCGATGGGTTTGAGAGGTGGGGCATGGTGGATGGAATCCGCCGCCACGTTTATTTCGCGGCGCGGAGCGCTTTGTCTTTGGCTTTTGCCATGGCGATGACGTCGTCGGAGACATTTTTCGGACACGGCGCGTAGTGGCTGAACTCCATGGAGAACTGGTCGCGGCCGGAGGTCATGGTGCGAATTTTAAGAATTTGGGTGAGCTGTGACAAGTCTGGGTGCCTTGCCTGTCGCCTGTATCCAAACCGAGAGAATACAGGGATCCTTGCCGTCCGGTGTCTTGATTTGGCACTCGACGGTGAACTTCTTTCCATGCCTCGTGGTCTCGATCCCGGTGACAGTCTGGCTGGCACCATGAGTCTGCAGAGCCTTTGCGAACGCTTCCCACTTATCCGCGTTGAATCCTCGCTGGAGGAAGAACTTCGCCTTCGAGGCTCCGTCTTTGTGCGAGAGGTTGAGGAGGTAGGACGCGAGCTTGCTCTTTTCGACAAGTAACCGGTCGGAATCCGGTAAATTCTTGGGCTTACTCATGCGTTTGCCATCAACCCCTCAATTTCATCCGCTTCCAGTGTCAAAACGATGGGGCGTGTGAGGCCACTGAGAAATTCCACTTCGTAGCCACCTTCTTCGTAAACATGCACGATGGTTCCCTCAGCTCCTTTGGCGAGGCCTGTCTCAGGCACAGCATTCAACAAGCGCACTCGGCTATGCTCGGGTAGCGCTGCGGGGTGCGCCAAATCGGATTCGTGGCTGGTGGGCATCGTCGTGACAAAATGGACCATATCTCCTGCGAGGAATTTTTCGATCAATTGTCCCGCGTCTTCTGCCAACTCGCGTTCCAGAACATCGGCACGGGCGCGGTCAGCGGCGGAT
>JANYFB010000242.1 GCA_025362955.1 Akkermansiaceae bacterium | reverse complement strand
GGAGAAACCGATGTGATGGAAGCCCTCGCTGCCACCCGAGCGCACTATCGGATCGACCCGTTGCGCATCGCCGTCGCTGGCTTCTCGATGGGCGGTGGCAGCACTTGGCACCTTGCCACCCATTTCCCGGGGCTGTGGTGCGCCGCGTCGCCCGGTGCCGGATTCGCCGAAACACCCATCTTCACCAAAGCCGCTAACAGCAAGGAAATCCGCCCGGCTTGGGAACAAACCCTGTGGCGACAATACGAAGCTACCGGCATTTCCGGCAATCTCTTCAACGTCCCCACCCTCGCCTATTCCGGTGAAATCGACGGCCAAAAAGAATCCGCAGATCTGATGGAAGCGGCGATGGCCAAGGAAGGACTCAAGCTCGAGCGCTTCATCGGACCCAAGACCGGCCACCACTATGAACCCGCAACAAAAGCCAATCTAACCAACCGTTTGGAGGAATTGATCGCCACAGGGCGGCAAGCGATGCCCCGCGAAATCCGCTTTTCCACCTACACCCTGCGTTACCCCGAGTCTGCGTGGGTGCGCATCGAAGGCATGGAAAAACACTGGGAACGTGCCGATGTTCATACGAAGTTTGAAGCTGATGGAACTCTGTTCGTCGAAACAAAGAACGTTTCCTCCCTGCACTTCAACTTTCTTTCGCCTGTCGCTCCACCCGCCAAGGTCACCATCGACGGCCAGACGCTCGAAATCTCCGGGTACGACAAACCCGTCCTAATGTTAGTAAAAACTAACGAACTTTGGGCGCAGGCTTCGAAGGCTCCCGGACTAGGCAAAGGTCCCGGCCTAACTGGGCCTGTGGACGATGCCTTCATGGACTCCTTCGTCTTTGTCCGCCCCACCGGCAAAGCCTTTAATCCTGCAGTAGGCACCTGGGTTAACAATGAGCTAACGGCAGCCTGCCAGCTCTGGCGCGACGTTTTCCGAGGCGAAGTGCCAGTCATCGACGACACCGCCCTCGGCGCAGCGGACATCGCTAACAAAAATCTGATTCTTTGGGGCGATCCCGCTTCCAACCGGGTCCTCGCCAAAATAGTGGCCAAACTCCCGCTGCAATGGGACGACAAAAACCTCAGTTTCCATGGCAAGACCTACGCCACCGCCGACCATGCGCCGATCCTGATTTTCCCCAACCCGCTCAATCCGCGCCATTACATCGTCCTCAACAGCGGCCTCGACTTCCGCGCCGACGGCTATGGCAACAACGCGCTGCAAACCCCGAAGCTGCCGGACTGGGCCATCGTCGATCTAACGAGCCCACCCGACAACCGCTGGCCCGGCAAGATTGTGGACGCGGGATTCTTTGACGAAGCTTGGAAATAAGGGGTACCCGCCCGCATCATCACGGGGAAAGCCGGTCGATTTTCCAAGCCGCCCCGTCGCGCTGATAGAGGAAACGGTCGTGGAGGCGAGCCGGGCCGCCTTGCCAGAACTCGATCTGGCTGGGAACCACCCGGAAGCCGCCCCAGAACGAGGGCAGCGGAATCTCACCGTGGGCGAATTTTTCCTGAATCTCGGCGAGCTTCTGCATCAGGAATTTCCGCGAGGTAATGACCTCACTCTGGTTAGAAACCCACGCACCGATCTGCGAATCGCGGGGACGGGAGGCGAAATACTTGAGCGACTCCGCCTCACTGATTTTCTCCACCGTGCCTTGAATCATCACCTGCCGCTCTAGCAGTATCCATGGGAAAAGGAGGCTCACGCGCGGGTTTTGCGCCATTTGTTTCCCCTTGCGGCTGCCGTAGTTTGTGAAGAAGACGAAGCCGTCACTATCATACACTTTAAGGAGGACCGTGCGCTGCCAAGGCATTCCAGTTTCATCCACGGTGGCGAGCGTCATCGCGTTTGGTTCGTGCAGGCCGAGTTCGGTGGCTTGGGAAAACCAGTAAGAAAACTGCGCGACCGGGTCGGCGTTCATTTCCTCCCGCTTCAGGCCACGGTCGGAGTATTCTTTGCGGAAATCGGCGAGGTCCATGCCCGATGATTAGGTCTCATGCCCACGCCGCGCAAGTTACAAGCGGACAGCGCGTGGGCATTTTGGATTCCGGCAGCAGGGAACACTTGAATTGCATAAGACGATTTCCCACGCTGCGGGAGTGCCTTCCCCCGAGCTGAGTCCCATTGCGTTTTTTGCGCACGAGCGTGGAGATGCGCGAGTGATGAAGCGGATCGCAGCCTTGCAGGATCACGGACGGAAGGTGATTGGATTCACCTTCCACCGGGAGCGCGACAAGCCCGAGTTGCCCTTGAATTGGGAGAATATCCATCTCGGCACGACCTATAACCGCCGCTATTTCCAACGACTTTGGGCCTTCGTGAAATCGACGGGTGTCCTATGGTCTAACCGCTCGCGTTTAGAAAACTCAGCGTTGATTTATGCGGTAAATACGGACAACGCGTTGCTCGCGCTGTTAGGCAGATTCCTCGTGGGCCGTGAAATCCCACTGGTGCTGGAGCTCGCGGACATCCAACCTGCGATGACGGGAAATGGCCTTGTCGCGAAAATTTTACGGGCCATCGAGCGGGCGGTGTTACAACGCACCTCACTGCTAGTCACCACATCGCCGGGATTTGTCCGCGAGTATTTCCTGCCCGTGCAAGGATACAGCGGGGAAATTTTTCTGTTGGAGAACAAGGTTTATCCAAGCGCCCGCCTGCCGGTGGCCATGCCGGAAAACAGTTCGCCCGTTTCCGGCGGACGCCCATGGGTAATTGGCTGTTTCGGGGCTTTACGTTGCCGCCGGAGTTTGGAGCTGATGCACGCATTGGCTCTGCGGCTGGAAGGGCGCGTGCGGTTTGTGCTACGCGGCTATCCGGCAGGCACCATCACCGATGATTTTGACGGATTGTTAGGGGATCTGCCCAACTTCATTTTCGGCGGTTCCTATTTCTATCCGGACGAGTTGGCGGAAATGTATGCTGCCATTGACTTTAACTGGGCTTTCGACATGAGCGATCCTGACGGAAACTCCGCTTGGCTCTTGCCTAACCGGATCTACGAAGGCGGCTGTTTCGGTGTGCCAGTCATCGGCGCGAAAGGCACGGAAACCGGGCGTTGGATCGCTGAACATCAGTTAGGATGGACCTTTGAGGAACCGCTTGAGGAAACTCTGGCAAATTTTTTCGGATCAGTGGAAGACGCAGACTGGAAAGCCGTGAAACTTCGTTGCGCCTCCCATCCCCGCAGGGATTTCACCGGCGAGGAGGATTATGTGAAACTCGCGGAGCGGCTCAGCCAGTGTACGAATTCAATGATTCCGCGTCACTTCGATTCCTAACAAACACACATCGTCATCGAAGTGCTGCCCGTCTGAAAATGCGAGGACGCTGGACAGGATGCCATCAAGGAGAGTTTCTAATGGTTCTCCGGATTGCTTGCCGATTATTTCCATCAGCCGATTCTCGAAAAACGGTTCACCGCTCTGGTTCTCCGCCTCCAGCACGCCGTCCGTGAAAAGAACCATCCGGTCGATTTGCGAAAGGGCCAACTCGTGCGTCGGGTAATTCGCCCCCCGGATAAGTCCGAGTCCCGGTCCTTTTTCGGAGCGTTCACAAGCGATCTGGTGAACTCCATTGCGCCCCGCGATGATTGGACCGGGATGGCCGCCGCAGGCATACTTGAAGGTGCCCGCGCTGAGGTCGATGATGCCGAAAAACGCCGTCGCGAACATCGTCGTTCCGGCCCTTTCCAAAATCGCGGCGAGTCCGTCATTCAAACCTTGGAGAAACAAGCCGGGCTCGTGGGTCTGGGCGCGTTGTTTTTCTAGCAACCCACGCAACATGGCCACGATGAGTGCGGATCGGACCCCATGACCCATGACATCGCAGATCAGGACGCCGAAGCAATCGTCGCTGATTTTCATCACCTCGAAGAAGTCCCCCGCCAAGCCGGAAATGGGAATATACCTCGCGCCGAAGCTGACGTGGCTTTGATTGCTGGCCGTGCCTTCTGGGAATCCTTCGCTGGCGAGAGCTTGTTGGATTTCCCGGGCTAACATCAGCTCCTCCTCGTAGGCTTCATTTTTCTGTTGGAGTTGTGCGGCGAGATCGGTGGCCTCGCGCTCCGCTTTGACCAGCTTGGTGACATCGCTGGACACGCCGAAGGTCCCTTTGATCAGGCCTTGACGATCCCGCCACGGGAACTTCGAGGTGATCACCCATGTTTCCTCGCCTTGACGGCGGGTTTCATGCTCGAGCTGATCGATCATCGCCGTGCCCGTTTGGATAATCCGCTGTTCGTCGTCTTCCGCAGGTTTCCAATGATCGTAATCGAAAAAATCCTGGTCGTGCTTTCCTGTTAGCTCGGAGCCTTTTTTAAAGCCGATCCATTCGGCCATTCGCTGGTTAGCCATCGTGAATCTCGATTCCAAGTCCTTGAAATAAATTTGAAGCGGCACGTGGTCGATCAACTGCCGTAGCAGAAATCGCTCTTCTTCAACCTGGGCCTCCGCTGCTTTCCGCCGACTGATGTTGATCATCGAGCCGGCGATGCGGACCGCCTTGCCGCTGCGGTGCCGCACAACGGTACCACGAATTCTAAGCCAGCGCCAATCCCCGCCACCCGTGCGGACGCGGGCATCCACCGCTAAGGTTTCCGGGCCGCCGTCCTGCAATGCTTGGGTCACCGCTCGGGCGAACGCCTCCCGCTCTTCGGGGAAAATGGATTCGTACGGTGGGAGGAACAAATTCGGCGCTCGATCCTTCCCGCATTCGAGGAATTCCAAGATTCTACGGGAGTAGAAGATCGCTGGTTCATCGGTCTGCCAGTCCCAAATCCCCTCATTGGAGGCCCGTAACGCGAGCTCCAGCCGCTCGAGCTTGACGTTTATCCTATGCTGCGGAGTCTCCGGATCGTCGCTCATGTCGCTAGCAGGTTGGGCTTTCTTGCTCAGAATCGCAACCGGATTTTCCCGAGGAATTCAACCAAAAGCCAAGCGACAAGAGTGCCGCGCGGGTCTGGGATTACTGCAGTTCGTACTCCACAAAATTTTGAACCTCTTTCGTGCCTTTCAAGCGGTATTTTTGAAAGGTCAACGAGGCAGAAGTTGGCTTATCACCATTTCTAATGACTGTGGCCGTGTACGAGTTAGGAGACCCAGCGATTGGCGAAATATGCTCTTGCGAGTAGATGTCGGCAGCTCCTGTATCGGCTAGGAAATTGATAGAAAATGCGGGGCCGGTCAACTGTCCCTTGGGGCCAATGGTGAAAGTAACAGATTGGCCTTTATGAAAATCCGGTAATCCGGCCGGAACCGGGGCCGTTCGGGTCGGAAATACCCCAATAGGGCCTTGCGTGGAAGTCACGGATTTCACTTTTAAGGTGAATTTCTTAACCGGCGCAAATTCGCCGATAGGCACGGACGCGGGACTCGCTGCATGAATTTGGCTCGCGAGAAGCGATCCACAGAAGACGACGGACTGAAGGAGCAATGTTTTCATGAATTCAATGGAATATCGTGGTCTTTTCTAGTCTTCATTTTTATGGCGCGCAACTAGATTCCATCATTTCAAAAGGATCGCCGCTTGCAAGCCCCGGACCGGATGCGAAAGTCCGGTTCGCCTCAAGTTCCCTCGATGCAAATGACTCTTCAGAAAATTTTCTCCG
>JANYFB010000236.1 GCA_025362955.1 Akkermansiaceae bacterium | reverse complement strand
TCGCATTGATAGGTGAGCAGGGCGGTCGCGGCTTGGCAAATCGCGACCAGCGAGGTGGAGCAAGCGGACTGGATGGTCATGCTTGGACCGCGCAGGTTCAGCTTGTACGAAACGCGGACAGGCAGGAAATCCTTGTCGTTTCCGAGCATCGTTTGATACTCGGCGACCTGATAGTTTTTCGCGAGATCCGCACCCTTGCGGAGATTGTGGAGGAGGTAGGTATTGAGGCTAAGACCTGCATAAACCCCGATCATGCCGGGGAAGACGGCGGGATCGTAGCCGGCATCTTCGAGAGCTTCCCATGAACATTCGAGGAAGACGCGGTGCTGCGGGTCCATGACTTCCGCTTCCTTCGGATAGATTCCGAAGAACGAGGCGTCGAACTTGTCAGGCTCATCGAACATGCTGCGGGCACCGACGTATTGGCTGCCATCGGACTCAGTGCGGCTGGGAAAACGAGTGATGCCATCTTTTCCGGCAATGAGATTTTGCCAGAATTCGTCAGGATTTTTAGCACCTGGGAAACGACCCGCCATGCCGATGATGGCGATGGATTCTGGTGCATTGGATTCTTCGTTCATCGGTTAGTGGGGTGGCGGAATTTAGAGTAACTGGCCTGTGCTCGGCGGGCGCGGTCCTGAGAACTGGCATTAGCAGGATTTCCGCTGGTTGGAGAGAGAAATCCCGCGATGGAGCGAGCTGTCGGGAGGGCGAAAAGCTCGGTGATGGGAAATTTTATGCCGGTCATTTCCATCAAACGGACATGAATGATCGCGACGTAAATCGAATTTCCACCAAGATCGAAAAAATTCGCAGTGGCATCACTGACCGGGCGGTCAAGGATTTCCGCCCAGAGTGTTAGAATACGCGATTCCATCGAAGTGCCTGTCGCAACCGGATGGGAAATCCGGGTCGCATTCGCGGTGAGGGCGAGGCGGTCCACTTTTCCGTTAGGCGTGAGCGGAAAATTTTCGATCAAATGAAACTCCGCCGGAACCATGTAAGCAGGCAAACGGTTAGCAAGGTGCTCGCGGAGCGCGGCAAGATCCGCTGTCCCTTGGACATGGGCGATCAGACGGTTATCGCTGGCGATCACGATGGCCTCGCGCACGTCACGGTGCTCGTTCAGGGCGATTTCGATTTCCCCGAGTTCGATGCGGAAGCCGTTCACTTTCACCTGATGATCGGCGCGGCCACGGAATTCGAGGATGCCGGAAGGATGACGTTTTGCAAGGTCGCCGGTGCGGTAGATGGAGCCGGTGAACACCGCAGCCGTGCGAGCTGCGTCGTTCAAATAGCCGCCGCCGATTCCCGCGCCGGAGATGCAGAGTTCGCCAATCTCCCCGTCCGTTAGAGGGGCGAGCGATTCATCAAGAATGGAAACTTGGACGTTCGGAATTTCACGACCGAGCGGGACAAAGGGGAAGTCATCGAGATTTCCGCGATGCAGGCGGTGGAAGGCGCAAATGTCCGTGCATTCGGTGGGGCCATAGGAATTGACGACTTCCGCAAGGCAATTTGGATGCTCCAACCAAGCACGCAGCCGGGTGACGGAAATCGGTTCTCCGCCAAGAACAGCGAAGCGGAGAGTGGAAAGCGCGGCGTAGCCATCTCCGGCAGCCGCATCAACTAACGGATAGAATGCACTCGGCGTGCAATTGATCAGCGTGACTCGTTGATCCCGGATGAGGGTGCTGATGCGGGAAATGTCGTATGTCTGACAATCATCAAGCACCAAGGTGCCGCCGGTGATGAGTGGCGCGTAGAAATTCTTCTGTGTGAGATCGAAACTCGGCGAACTGATGACCAAGGTGGAATCGTCGGGTCCGAGGTTCAGCTCGGTTGAATACCATTCTAGCAGATTGGCAAATCCCCTGTGATAGACGGAGGCCGCTTTCGGTTGGCCGGTGGAGCCTGAGGTGAAAATAGCGTAGATGGGATCGTCATTTTCCCTAGCAGAAACCCGTTCGTCCACCGATGCCTTCGCCACATCGTCGATGCAGATTATTCTAACATCGGAAAATTGCCCGGCCAGTTCGCGCTGGGTCAGCACGGTTTCCAATTTTGCGGATGTGATCATTTGCCCGATCCGTGCCGACGGGTAGGCGGGATCGAGAGGCACGTAGGCGGCTCCACATTTCAAAATTCCTAGAAGTGCTGCGGGGAGATCCAGGCTGCGATGCAGGCCAAGGCCCACGAACTTTCCACGGCCAATACCGAGCGCGAGTAGGTGATTTGCAATTTGGTTAGAGCGAGTGTGCAGGTCGCTATAGGAAAGAATGCCGCTGCCACTGATTATGGCGGTTTTGGCAGGGTGCTGGCGGGACATGCGCACGAACCTGTCCGTCCAGCGATCAAATGAGCCGGGCGAACACATGTCGGTGTTAGGAATTCGATCCACGAGGGGGGACATCACGGGGGAAAATTGGAATGCGGAAGTGTCGGAAGTTTGATTAACCAAAGTTAATTATTTATTCCGGCAATTGGGGAGAAGGTCAATCACTAACACAAAGCGCAGGGGTTTGAATTACGCGATGGCGTATAACTTGGATAATCGAAAAGTCTTGTAAGTCGGGGTCGGAAATGCCACGGATACGCCGTTGCTCCCCCCTTGCAATGATTTTCAAATTACCATATCCCCCCCGGATGGTTGTTTTGATGATGGCCTGCATTTTGGCCAGCGTCGCGACCTCCATCCACGCACAAGAAGTCTCTCCGATCCTCGATGACCGGGTGGAAGATGGGCTCGTGTCGGCCTCGGTCGCCTCGGAAGATGAGCCGCACCGTGGTGGCTTGGAGCTCGGAGCGACACTCGCCGCAGCTTACGACGACAATATTTTCCTAAGTAAGACGAAGCCGGTGGCAGACATGGTCTATCGGATCGGACCCACCGTCGCATACACCGAGGGCGACGCGAAGGATGGCAAGGAGGGATTCATCCAGTTTGCCTATCGGCCGACAGGCGTCATTTACGGCGAAAAGGCATCCGACAATCGCGTCGATCAACAAGCCGCCATCATTGCAGCTTGGCGCGGGAAACTCACGAAAATCACCTATACCGGGGGTGTCCAAAAGCTCGGAGATGCCACGTCTGACACGGGCCGCCAGACGGACCGAGTGGAATTTTCTAACGAAATCCGGGCTGCTTGGATTCCCCGTGAGAAGATCTCGGTTGAATTGGCTGCCGGGAATCGACAGTCGAACTATGCGGACCCCGCGCTGTTCGATTCTAGCAAAATCTATGGCGAAGTCGCCCTGCGCTATGCCTATTCGCCGAAGACCGAGTTGGGCATGGCCTATCAGGTCGGGCGGTTCCAAGTCGATGGCGCGAGTGAGCAATTCACCCACCAAGTCACGGGTACCATCGACTGGCAGCCACGGGAAAAATTTCATGTGAAGCTTGAAGCCGGAGCCGAGCACCGGACGACGGAGAACCGCTCTCAGATAAATCCTGTGGTGGAAGGCCGGGTCGATTGGACACCCCGCCAAGGCACGAAACTCTATCTGACCGGCTACCAACGAGAGGAGGCCTCGGCATTTTACGCGGGCCAGAATTACCGGGTAAAAGGATTGACCGCTGGAGTCTCTCAGCGCCTCGGTGGAAAATGGACTGCCCGGCTTGAAGGTGGACGAGAAACTGCGTCCTACACCCAAGTGGCGGGCTCCGGGACTAGCGGACGGAAGGATGCGATCTGGTTCGTCCGACCTGCTCTGGAATACCGGATCACCGACGAGTTCGACATCTCGCTTTTTTACCGAGTCTCAGATAACAGTTCGTCGGCAAGCGCCTTTGGCTACTCCCAAAGAATGACCGGAGTGGAGCTCAATTATAAATTCTAATCATTTTCACGGATCATGGACTTCAAATTTTCTGCCATTTTCAGCGCCTTGTTAGGTGCCCTGTGGGGACTGCCCACATGGGTAGAGGGCGAGCCCTCATCCGGCGTGATCGGTCGCATGGACAATGTGGAAATCCGCGTTTTCCGCGAGGAAGATCTGACGACGCGTGGGCAATTGTCCGGAGATGGCACGATTTCGATGCCGCTGATCGGGTCGGTCCGCATCGAGGGATTCACCACCGACCAAGCCGCCGCCGCAATCACCCGGAAGCTGGCGGACGGCTATTTGGTGAAACCGGAAGTCAGTGTTTCGATCGAGGCCCGCATCCGCAAAACCATTACTGTGTTAGGTCAAGCCCAGCGGCCAGGAGTCTTTGAGCTGCCTGCGCACCGGCAATTGTCGCTGGTGGAAGCCATCGGCATGGCAGGCGGAGTGACCCGCATCGGCAACCCTAAAAAAATCAGTCTTAAGCACCTCGCAGGCGGAGGTGGCAAAGTCGAAACGGTCAATCTCACGGATATCACCGCCGGTAAGGGAGCCGATATTCCGTTGCGCGATGGAGATGTCGTCACCATTCCGGAAAGTCTTTTCTAACAATTTTATCCGATGCCACTTCTCACCACCCAAGAGCACGCGATCTCGCCACGGGCCTCGCAGTTACCTGTCCCGTCCGGGGTGGATCCAACATATTTTCTGCCGAAAATGGAGCCAGGGCGTTTGTTAGGAACGCTCATGCGCCGTGGCTGGATCGTCATGTTGTGCGCTGGTCTGGGAGCCGTCGCGTTGTATGTTTTCGCAGGGAGACTACCCAAAACCTACCGCGCCGTAGGTTCGGTATTCGTCAATAGCCAGGCTCCGCTCGTGATGGATATCCGCGCTGTCGCCCCGGAAGAGACCCGCGATCTTGAGCAAATGCGCTCAGTGGAGCGGGGCATGTCCGCCTCGTCGCTTCTGATGCGCGTGATCGAAGTGAACCACCTCGACGAAGATCCTGCGTTCGCTCCGAAGGGTGCGACCCAGCAGACTTTGTTAGCGATCTTCGCGAACCGCGTAAAAATCGAATTAAGCCGAGGTACGCGCATCAGAAGCGACGAGGCGGACATGCCCCGCTCCACTGAGCGC
>JANYFB010000223.1 GCA_025362955.1 Akkermansiaceae bacterium | reverse complement strand
GCCGCGCCTTCGATGCGGATGCAGCCGGAACCGTTTTCGGCCATGGCTGCGGTGTCGTCCTGCTCAAACGTCTCAGCGAGGCCATCGCCGATGGGGATCCAATTCTTGGCGTGATCAAGGGCTGGGCAGTCAACAACGACGGCTCGGATAAAATCGGTTTTGCCGCTCCCGGACTCAACGCGCAGGCCGATGTCATCGCCCTCGCCCAAGCCTCCGCAGGTGTTAGTCCCTCGGAAATTTCCTATATCGAAGCCCACGGTACCGGCACCCCGCTCGGCGATCCCATCGAAATTGCCGCCCTCACCAAAGCCTTCCGAGAAGGCGGGGCGGAAGGGAATTCCTTCTGCGCCATCGGCACCGGCAAGACCCACATTGGCCATCTCGACTGCGCCGCTGGTGTCGCCGGGTTGATCAAGACAATCCAACAATTCCGCCACGAAAAAATCCCCGCGCTGCTACATTTCAAAGCTTCCAACCCGCGAATCGACTTCGCTAACAGTCCGTTTGCTCCGGTCAGCGAAGATCGGGATTGGAAACGCAGTGGAACGCCCCGGTTGGCTGGTGTCAGCGCCTTTGGAGTCGGTGGCACGAATGCCCATATCGTAGTGGCGGAACCACCACTAACAGCTCCGCCCACGCCGGGACGCAGACTCCATCTTCTCGTCCTTTCCGCGAAAACTCCAACCGCTCTCGATGCGATGGCACGTCGTCTCGCCGCTCATCTGGAACGCGAACAACCCGATCTAGCAGACGTTGCTTACACCCTCGCCACCGGTCGCAGAGCATTCCCGCAGCGCCTCGCCATCGTCGCGACGGATCTAGCCGATGCCATCGCAAAACTCCGCGAACTTGGAAAACCCTCCGTCGCTCCGGCAACTCCGCGCCGCGTCGCATTCCTTTTCCCCGGCCAAGGCTCGCAATACACGGACATGAGCCGTGAAATTTACGACTCCGAGCCAGTGTTCCGCACCGCTCTCGATGAGTGCGCCACGCTGCTCCGGCCCCTACTCCATCACGACGTTCGATCCACACTCTATCCGTCGGAACACGAGCGCGAAGCCGCCGAACGTGACATCAATCGCACCGCTCTAACACAACCTTGCATTTTCGCAGTGGAATATGCGCTCGCGAAACTCTGGATGTCATGGGGCATCCAGCCTGCGCTGCTCATCGGTCATAGCATCGGAGAATATGTGGCCGCCGTGATCGCCGGCACTTTCAAGTTGGAAAGTGCGCTGCAACTCCTTGCGATCCGCGCCCGACTCATGCAGGAACTCCCCGGCGGAGCCATGCTTGCCATCCGCGCGGGAGCCGAGCAAATCACCTTGCCTAACGGAATTGATCTCGCCGCAATTAACAGCCAACACCTTTGCACAGTCTCCGGCCCACTCGCAGCCATCGCCGCATTGCAAAAGGATCTCGAAGGCAAGGAAATCGGCTGCCGTTTGCTAAAAACCTCCCACGCTTTTCACTCCGCAATGATGGAGCCGATCGTCGCGCAGTTCACCGACGATGCCACGATGATCCCGTCGAATACGCCTAATATTCCGTGGCTTTCCACCTGCACTGGCAGGCCAATCGACGCCAGCACCTTGGCCGATCCGGGCTACTGGGCACGCCAGTTCCGCCAGCCGGTCCTCTTCCACGCCGCGCTCACCACCGCCTTCGAGGAGCAAGACCTGACCCTGCTCGAAGTCGGCCCCGGACAAGCGCTCGCACCATTCGCACGCCAGCATTCAGATCGTGGAAACACCCCCGTAATCTCGACGCTTCCAAGTTCGTCCGCCGATCTAACTGATCTACATACCGCCGTCGGTGAGCTTTGGAAAAATGGTGTGACTCCTGACTGGACCTTGTTTTTCAAGGATCAAGTTAGATCTCGCCTTCACCTGCCGACCTATCCGTTCGAGCGGCAGAGTTTCTGGATCGACAACTCCGCCGTCGCCCCGGCGGAAGCCATGCCACAAGCATTGGCTCCAATTTCTAACATCCAACCTGCCACTCCCGAGGCTCTTCTTCCCCCCATGATTATTACCGACCGCCTACCCGACCTCGTTGCAAAACTTCGCGCACTGGTCCTTGATCTATCAGGAATCGAGGTCGATGACGATAGTGCCAGTTTCACCGAACTCGGCTTCGATTCTCTCTTTCTCACCCAAGCCAGTCAGGCGATCCAATCCCGCTTCGGCATTAAAATCACGTTCCGTCAGATGCTCGGCGATCTCTCGTCCGTCGCCGCGCTGGCAAAACATCTCAACGCGGAAATGCCCGCCAACATCCAGGTCGCCGCGCCCGCGAAAATTGTCTCGGAGCCTGCAATTTCCGCCACATCGACTCCACTGGAGCAACTGATGGCGAACAATCTCCACCTCATGGCGATGCTCTCCGGCCAACAAGCAGCTCCATCGAATAGCCTCAGCACCGTTAGATGGCCAGCGGGACTGGAACGCAGTGCGAACACGAACACCCGCTTCGGCCCCTACAAGCCAATCGACAAGGGCGAAAAAGGCGGACTAACCGATCTCCAGCAGAAAACGCTGGACCAACTGATCGCCCGCTACGTTTTAAAAACACCTTTATCCAAGGCATATACCGCCGAGCATCGTCCGCATTACGCCGATCCTCGTGCGGTTTCCGGTTTCAAATCGCTGTGGAAGGAAATGGTCTATCCGATCGTCTCGGCTCGCAGCAAGGATGCGAAGATTTGGGACATCGACGGCAATGAATACGTCGATATCACCATGGGCTTCGGTACTTACTTTTTCGGCCACTCGCCGGATTGGTTGACCGAGGCACTGGAAAAGCAGCTCCGCACCGGCATGGAAATCGGGCCGCAATCCGCCATCGCCGGAAAACTGGCAAAGGCAATCTGCGAGCTAACAGGCATGGAGCGCGCTACGTTCTGCAACACCGGTTCCGAAGCGGTTATGGCCGCCATGCGCCTCGCACGGACGATCACGGGCCGCAATCGCATCGCCTATTTCACCGGAGATTACCACGGCATGTTCGAGGAAGTCCTAGTTCGCGGTGCGTGGGTGGATGGCGTTTACAAGGCCCAACCCATCGCCCCCGGTATTCCGCAATCGCTGGTCGAAAACATGCTGGTGTTAGACTATGCGGACCCTGCATCGTTAGAAATTCTCAAGGCCCACGCCCATGAACTCGCTGCAGTCATGGTCGAGCCGGTGCAAAGCCGCGCTCCCGGACTCCAGCCGCGTGATTTCATGCGCGAAGTTCGTGCGATCACGGAAAAATCCGGCACCGCGCTCATTTTCGACGAGGTCGTCACCGGCTTCCGCTGTGCTCCCGGCGGAGCACAAGCCTACTTCGGCGTCGAGGCGGACATGGCGACTTACGGCAAGGTCATCGGCGGCGGAATGCCCATCGGCGTTCTAGCAGGAAAGAAGGAATACATGGACGCCCTCGACGGCGGGGCATGGAATTATGGCGATGACAGTTTCCCGGAAGTCGGCGTGACATTCTTCGCCGGAACATTTGTTAGGCACCCGTTAGCCCTTGCCGCCGCATGGCGTGTCGTCGAGCATCTGATGGGAGAAGGGCCGCGTTTGCAGATTGAGATGGAAGAGCGCGTCAGTCGTTTCTGCCGCACGCTCAACGACCATTTCGCAAAAATCGAAGTGCCGATCCGCCTACCGCATTTCAGTGCCTACGCTGTCATCGAGCACGCGCCGGAACTTAAATATGCGAGCCTGCTCTGGTATTTCCTGCGGGAAAAAGGCGTGCATGTCTGGGAAGGTCGGCCACTTTATTTCACGACCGCTCACACCGATGAAGACCTCGACAAAGTGGTCAAGGCCTTCGCCGAAGCTGTTTCCGACATGCAAGCCGCAGGACTACTTCCTGCTTCGCCCGAAGGACCAGTCGAGGCATCGCTGACTTTTCCACGTTTCGACAGCGCACCGACGACCGAAGCGCAGCGCGAGATTTTTCATGCGGTGCAAATGGGTGACGACGCGAATTGTTCATTCAACGAGTCTAACATTATTCGTCTAACAGGTCCGCTTGATACGCCCGCACTGCGGGTCTCACTCAACGATCTGATCGTTCGCCATCCGGCGCTACGAAGCACCTTCTCAGAGGATGGAAACATCCAGTATTTCCATCCCTCGGGCCGGACCATCGAGCTGATGGAGCATGATTTTTCCAGCCTTGCGCTCAACTCGCCTTCTTCGCTGCTTCCGCTTTCGCTCATTAAATCTTCCGAAAGCTCAGTCCCATTCGACCTAACCAACGGGCCGCTCATTCGGCTGCATCTTGTAAGATTGTCCGCAGAACGGCATGAGTTGATCTTCACGGCACACCACATTGTTTGCGATGGGTGGTCGTTCGGCATGATTCTGGCGGAATTCGCGACCGCCTACAATGCCCGCAAAGCTGGCGGTTTGCCGAAGCTTCCCCCCGCGATGTCCTATGCGGAATACGCCCGGTTAGAAGAAACCAGCAAGCACAGCACGGAGGCCATCGAGTCCGAAAATTTCTGGGTGAACAAATTTTCCACCGCCTCTCCCGTCCTCGAATTACCGACTGACCGTCCACGCCCGCAGCTCAAGACCTACGCTGGGGCGATGGAAGCCATCACTGTCGATCCTGCCCGTTACGAGCGCTTGAAAAAGGCATCGCCGAAACTCGGAGGCACCCTGTTCGCCACCTTGCTCGCCTCATTTGCCACGCTACTTCATCGACTAACAGGACAAGACGATCTCGTTGTCGGCGTCCCTGCGGCGGGCCAAACCCGCATCGGTCGGGATGAGCTGATAGGGCATTGCCTCAATTTCCTGCCGCTGCGTCTGCAAGCCGATGGTAGCCGTCCGTTCCGCGAATTCGCCGCCGCAGTGAAGGAGCAGGTGCTCGAAGCCTACGACTATCAGAACTACACCTTCGGCTCCTTATTGCAAAAACTCACACTGCCGCGCGACACCAGCCGCTTGCCGTTAGTGTCTGTCATGTTCAACATCGACAAGTCCGGCATCGACCAAATTCACCTGGATGACTTAACGATGGAGGCGGAGACAAACCCGAAGCAATTCGTCAACTTCGACCTCTTTTTCAATCTCGTTCAGACCGACGAGCGTCTCATCGTCGAGTGCGAATACAACACAGATTTGCACGACAAGACGACGATCCGCCGCTGGCTCAATGCCTTTGAGGAACTCATCGAGAGCGCCATCGCCGACGGTGAAACCACGCTTGATGCCTTGCCCATGTTAGGGCGTAATGAAAAAATTCTCAGCCTCGAAACATGGAACGCCACTGCCCACGACTATCCGCGTGACGCCACGCTCCACAGCCTCGTCTCGTCCACCGCAAGCCGCTTGCCTAACAAGAACGCAGTCCGCTGCGGCGAGAAGGTGCTTACCTACGCCGATCTGGACTCGCATTCCACAGCCCTCGCCGCCCGGCTTCAAGCCGCTGGTGTGAAGCATGGCGATCTCGTTGGCATTCATTTAGAACGCTCGTGTTCGATAGTAACCGGGCTGTTAGCCATTTTAAAATGTGGGGCAGCTTACGTCCCGATGGACCCCGCATTTCCAGCGGAGCGGCTTGGATTCATGGTGGAGGATGCTCACATGACGGTAATTCTCTCGCAGTCTTCGATCCACCGTGATTTACCGCCATCTAATGCCACAGTCCTGCTAGTAGATGAGGTCTCGGGCGCACTACGGACCTTGACTCCGGTGCAATCCCATCCCGAGGACACGGCTTATGTCATCTTCACTTCCGGCTCCACGGGACGCCCCAAGGGAGTGCGTATACCCCACCGCGCGGTGGTGAATTTCCTGGAATCCATGCGCCGGGAACCCGGACTAACCGCAGAGGATGTCCTGCTTTCCGTCACCACGCTTTCGTTCGATATTTCCGGTTTGGAAATTTTCCTTCCGCTAACAACTGGAGCCGAAACCGTGATCGCCACCCGCGATGTTACGCTGGACGGACAACTCCTTGCCTCCGCAATCACCCGCTACAGCATCACGGTTTTGCAGGCGACGCCTGCCACTTGGAGACTTCTGCTAGAATCTGATTGGCAGGGAAATGCCGGGCTGAAAATCCTCATCGGCGGCGAGGCCGTGCCCCGTGATTTGGTCAACCGCCTTGCGCCTCTCTGCAAGGAGATCTGGAACGTTTACGGCCCTACCGAGACCACCATCTGGTCCACCGTCGCCCGTCTATCAGAAGGCGATGGACCGGTGCTCATCGGCCATCCGATTGGCAACACGCAAGTTTACATCGTGAACGCCGCCATGCAGCC
>JANYFB010000217.1 GCA_025362955.1 Akkermansiaceae bacterium | reverse complement strand
AAGCCTTCGATCAAGGCCTCGGGCCGTGGTGGGCAGCCGGAAATATAGACATCTACCGGGATCAACTTGTCGATGCCCTGAAGCACCGCGTAGCTGCGATACATCCCGCCGGACGACGCGCAGGCTCCCATGGCGATGCACCATTTCGGCTCCGGCATCTGGTCCCAGACCCGCTTAACGGCGAGCGCCATCTTGTAAGTCACTGTGCCGGAAACGATCAAAACATCCGCCTGACGCGGGGAAAAGCGCATCACTTCCATGCCGAAGCGGGAAATGTCGAAGCGGCTCGATGCCGTCGCCATCAGCTCGATCGCACAACAGGCGAGGCCCATCGGCATCGGCCACAGCGAGTTTTTCCGCATCCAGTTAATGGCGGCATCCACGCGGGTGATGATCACGTTGCCCTCGATTTTCGAATCGTAAGCCGTGTGGAGGGTGGTGGGAGAAGGACTGACCATGGGGGTATGCTGCTGGCGGACTGTGCCTCCGCCTTCCCGTTGCCTCAAGCCGTTTGTGAAATTTTTCACAAGGCCCGCAGCTATTCTCCGGGCATCCGTTTGCGCTCTCCGGCGCTCCACGAGCCGTCAACGTCAGCGAACCCATGTTTCGCGACTGCTTGTTTGCCGATTTCCGTTTTGGGGCAACGGCTTTTGAGAGCGAGGAAAAATCGCCGGGCTTGTTTTTCGTGTTTCACCTTTAGCCAATTGCCGGCGGAGTTGAGGACATCGGCAGTTTCATCCGAGTTGTCAGGCAAGAGACTGGCTGCTTTCCACGCGAGGCCGGCGGCGACGTGGCGATAGTGGAAGCGGAGTTCCACGACGAGCTTGGTCGCCTGCAAGCGGTCTTTTTCCTGCTGACTCACCGGCAATGCGAATTGGATCGGTTTGTTAGCATCTGCCGGATCAGCCCCTTCGTCCATATCCTCAATCACGGGTTCCGTACCGCTCAACCGGGCCATGGCGAGATCTCCTTCGTTAAACGCGCCGTCCGCCCATGTGTTGTCTGGTCCCGTCTCGGTACCCATCAACTCCATGCCCTTGTAACGGGCGACCCATGCGGCGTGGAATAATGCGCGGGCTTGTTGCTGCTTCGGTTTGGCAACATCCATGCCCGTGGCAAGAGCCGCAGTGTAGTCATCGAGAATTTTAATTTTTTCAGGAGCGAAAAATTCCTTCGCCGTCTGATAATCATCCTCTCTAACCATCCGTCTTGCGACGAGATCCCGAAAGCGTGTTGGGAAAGATGGACGGTATTCTCCATCGTTGGCGGTAGCCGTCGGCATGAACTCGGCGAACTTCTGCGTGCGGGTGTAGTCGAGCAATTCATCTTTCGTGAGACACCGTTCGGCGATGTAGGCGGCGTCCACCCACAAGTCGGCGGCGATGAAGGCATTGAGAGCTTGGATGAAATCGGATTGGGCCAGATGAAGCACTCCGAGTTCGCCGCTCACGGATTCGGACGGAGCCCGATAGATCTCATATACGGAATTTTCCAGTGGGGAATGAGGCAGCGGAAAAACGTGCAACGCTTGCGATAACAGCTTGGTGCCCTCCGCAAAATTTCCCTCGCGCAGGGAGAATTTCGCCCGCAACCAGAGCGCGGCGGCGGAGGTGCCGGGGGATTTCGCCAGCCAGCGTTTCGCGTCATTATATTTGCCCGCGCTATAGGCGGTCCAGCCGATGTATTCGGCATCGGGCGTGTCTTTCACCCCAGCTTGGTCGAGTGCTGCCAGCCATTGCGCTTGGTGGGCACCGCGTTCGCTGGGATCGAGGTATTCGTTGTCAGGGCTGTCCGTCGGCGTCGCAGTTGATAGAATGTGGGCGGTGACGAGGCGGCGAAGTAAAGGGCTGCGCGCCGCATCGGCAAGAGCCTTGGCACCGCGCGGCAGACTGGCAGCAGGGCCTTGCTCGATGGGTGAAATTTCCACTCCGGATTCCAGCTCTGCCACTCCGGGTTTCCCATCCTCCGAGCCTTTCACCGTCATGCTCCAGTTAGGAATGAACCATTTCAGCGAGACGACTGCGGATGGATCACCGCTGGCGAGTTGATTCAGATAGAGCCGGGCAGAGGTTTCGGAGTGCCCGAGTTCCAACTCGCAGCGCGCTTCCCAGCCGTAACTCTCAGCCGCCAGCCCCAGAGAATCCATGCATCCTTCCTTGGCCAGGCTCCGGGTTTGTTGGAAATAACCGGCCGCTTTCGCGAATTCGTGTTCATCCAGCGCGGATCGGCCTAACATATAGGCGGCCCAGGTGGAGCGGTATTTCCGCTCGGCGGCGGGCTTGGCGAGAAGCTCAGTCCACGCGGCGGCGGCCTTGGCGGGGTGCTTGATTTTATAGGCAAGCGCACCTTGATGATAGAGCGCGAACTCGCCGGGCGCTTCGTTAGGGAGCTGGCCCTCGGCGCGGGTTGAGCTGGCAGCTTTCACAATCTCACGGGCTGCCGCGTGAGCTTCCTGGGCGGCAGCCGAGTCCGCAGGTTTGAGCGATCCATCCTTCAAGGCCGCTTTGAAATCAGCGAGATCCATGGCGGTGGAAAAGTCCTCGCGGCTGTTAGTCGGTGGCGCTTCTTCCGCAGGCTTGCTGGGTGCCGGAGGAGGTGGCACCACGCGTCTTTCCTCAGGAACAAATTCCAAGGCGATGCGTTTGCATTCTAACTCCCAGAAAAATTCAGGCGTGCCTGTGATTTTCACTCCTCCATGCGCGAGGATGGTGGGTGATTCAAAATCTCCGGTGGCCTGCAAACGGGTGCAAGCGGCGGCAAATAACAATAGACTAACGGTTTTCATGGAGGACATCGACATGGATTCGCGCGGGTTCATCAAATCGCAGCCATCCCATGGCACGACTCGCGCCCAAGGGCAAGCGCACGGATGCTTGAGGCGAAATGAATCTGAGCTGGTGATCGCCCTGAGTCATCCGCCAGCCGACCGGTGGTTCGGCCAGGGCGAGCGTGGCAGGCGGGTCCCATTTCACGATGATGCCGGTGAGGGGAAAATCGTCGGATTCGCCAGTATTAAAGAGCGAGAGATCGGCGAGTGTTAGGAGGGATTGCACGTTAGTTACTTTTCCATTCACCCGCACCTCACAACTGCGGATGGGTGCTCGGCCCTGCGTCAGCGCGCGGAAAGCAGGCCACGAGCAGTTTTGGCGATCCCCCTCCACTGGCAGCCGATACCAGATCAATCCGGTGCAATGCTCCGGGCGGTCGGCCTGCCACGAGGCAACGAGCGCGGCCATCGCATCAAGGTCCGTGGCATACTCGCGGATCGTCGTGCCCGGTGGCCATGCCGGGCGGACCGCATCCGAGTAAGCGCCGATTTTCCGACCATCCGCATCATATCCCGCAATCGTCCGATAGGTGGGCAGAGAAATTTCAAACGGCACACCGATGCGGGATGCCCGGACGATCCAGCTCCGGGCCAGCGCCGGATCGCACACCATGGCTTGACCACCGCCGGGAGGTGCGGCGACCGAGTGGACCTGCAATACATAACTGTTAGCCGCACGGACCAAGCCGGAAAACTCCGGTTCATCGAGCCACACTGGCAACGTGGTAATAACTAACGGCAGCGGGAAAATAGCCCGCCGCACAGCGAGAACCCACTTGCCATAGCCTGCCAGTTTCTTTTGCGCGCAATCGAAGTCTAACTGCAACTCGCGAGGTTCCACGCCCGCCGCTCGGACGTTAGAAATCTGCAGGAGAGCGGTGATACAGAGCAGGCGGCTAGTTTCGTCATCCTCGGAAAACGGCCCGGGATACGGCGTTACTCGGATCGCCGGGGAGATATTCTCATGCTTTACCGAAGCCCAATCAACATTAGGGAAAATCGGTCGTGGGTGGCCGTTTTGCCATTCGATTTCGCAGGCAAGGATGACATATCCTGCTAGATCGTGCCGGCTCCGTGCGATGGCCTCAGGGATCGGCTGGTTCCAATCGCGCTGCCAGACGTAGGCGCGTTGTGGAAGAGGCAGGGCAGTAGGCTTTTCCCGGTTGCACGCAGGAACTAACAGCAGTGGGATACCCAGCCAAAAATAATTACCTAACTTTGAAAAAAAGGGAGCCACCGCAGCACGAGATAGATTTCAACTACCCAGTCACGATGTTGGATTTTCAGAGATGCCGCAAGACCCACCTATTACGACAAATGGCTTGGCACGCCGGGCGGCGTAAATATCCTCACTCCATCCTGCAAATGATCCCGAACTCCCTCCGGCTCCTTCGAAAAAAATGGCGAAATTTCCGTCACAATTACTTCGATAGTTTTGGATTCGTTCACATCAACCGCACCGGTGGCACCAGCATAGAAAAAGCCCTTGGCATCCCCTTTTCGCATCGTAC
The DNA here is from genome assembly GCA_025362955.1 of Akkermansiaceae bacterium. Taxonomy (GTDB): domain Bacteria; phylum Verrucomicrobiota; class Verrucomicrobiia; order Verrucomicrobiales; family Akkermansiaceae; genus Luteolibacter. The sequence continues at coordinate 13,368 of JANYFB010000217.1, read as the reverse complement.
CGCCTCGGAAAAAATCGCTGAGATCGGACGGGACCGGTGGGCCAAGAAATTCACCTTCGCGATCGTTAGAAATCCTTGGGACAAGGTGGTTTCCCAGTATCATTACCGGCAGCAGATTGAGCGACTCGGCGAAAATGGCGGGGATTTCAAACTATGGTTGAAATCGACTTACCGCGTCCCCTATCCCGGAAAGGGAAAAGTGCCTAAAATGCTGTGGCCGCAGTCGGATTGGATCACTGACAAGGACGGAGTGATTCTGTGTAATTTCGTCGGCCGGTTCGAGTCCCTGCCGAGTGATTTCACGGAAATCTGCGGGCGGATTCGCAGGAATGCCACGCTGCCTCATATCAAAGGCTCGAAGCACCTCGGCTATCGGGATTATTATGATGAGCAAGGCATTGAAATTGTGAGAAAACGCTACGCCAAAGATATCCAGAATTTCGGCTATGAATTCTAACACCCCATTGGTGACGATTCCGTCAGGGGACGATTCTGGTGGCGGAAACTCGCCCCGGCGGATACTACCGGGCAGCACACATGGGGATTTTTCTGATCGATGCGATAGGCCCGTTTTTCCGGGGCTACGACAAATCGCGGGTCAACTGGTCGAAAATCCCTTTTACCTGGCTGGCCGAGGCGGATGAGGGACGCTGGGCGCAGATCGAGACGGATCTGCGGAAATTTGCCCGCGAGGTGAGCGCGCAAGGCTATAACGCCGTCACCCTGGATGATCTCGCCCATTTGGCTCAACACCCGCTGCACGAGCCGGAAGTGGCCGCACAAATCGCATTGTTCAGGGAAAAATTCCGGCGCTTTTTCGACATTCTCCGTTCTGATTTCGGCCTGAAAATTTACCTCACCACCGACGTCCTGCCGATGACTCCGGCGGTGGCGGCGGGCTTGGGCGAGAAGACGGCGGTGCTGGAAAATTACTACATCGGCCTCGTGTGCGGGGTACTGGATGATTTCCCTCAGTTAGAAGGACTCATTTTACGAATCGGCGAGAGCGACGGCAATGACGTGAGCGATCCGATCCGCACGCAGTTGCATCTAAGAAGCGCGACCGAGACGAACCGCCTGCTCCGGCTGTTGATGCCGGAATTTGAGAAACGCGGGCGGAATCTCATCCTCCGCACTTGGACCGTGGGAGCACACCGGATTGGGGATTTGATCTGGCATCACGGCACGCTGACCGTCACCTTGAAGGATGTGGATTCACCGAATTTCATCGTCTCGATGAAACACGGAGAGAGTGATTTTTTCCGTTACCTGTCGCTGAACCGCGCATTTTTCCGGGTGCCGCATAAGAAGATCATCGAGATGCAGGCCCGCCGCGAATATGAGGGGGCGGGCGAATATCCGTCGTTTATTGGGCGCGATTGCGAGCGGTTCGCACGGGAACTATCAGCGGCGGAAAACATGGTCGGCATGTCGGTCTGGTGCCAAACCGGTGGCTGGCACCGGTTCCGGCGCTTGGCGTTTTTAGAAGAGGGAAACCGCGATGTGTGGATCCGGCTGAACACGGCGGTCGCCATCGGGGTTTTTAAACACGGAAAATCGGTGGAAACGGTCATCGAGGATTTCTCAGGCCCCGAACGCGCCCCCGCCGTGCTGGAACTTTTGCGCTACTCGGACACGTTGATCCACGAGCTGCTGTACATCGAGGAATTCGCCCGGCAGAAGTTATTTTTCCGGCGGGTGAGAGTCCCACCAATGCTGCACATGTATTGGGACACGATTTTCATCAATCATGGCGTCTGCAAAATTTTGAGCCATTTCATCAACGACCCCGAACGCGCCCTCCGCGCCGGAGAGGCCGCTGCGGAATTGTTTCCCCGGATGATCCAACTGGCCCGCGAGGCGGAGTTGCCGGTGGACGATATCGAGCACATGCGGGATGCCTTCGGGATGATTCTGCTAGCTCGGCGATATTATTTCCTACCCTTCGACGAGGAAATGGCGGAACAGATCCGCCTCGCGAAAAAGCAATACAAACAACGCTGGCCCAGGGAAATCCGCCAACGCTACCGGGTGAAAGTCTCCTTCGAACCCTTCAAGTTGAAACGCCGGACCATCGCCTGGCTCGTCGGGCTGATGGTGCGGAAAAAACGCGGCTACCGCCTGTTCGATCACTTTTTCACGCTGAGTTTGTTAGGATTCGCCTATCGGATTTTCCGGGCGCGTGATCCCCAGTCGATGCCCAAGTTCATGCGGAAATCCGCGATGGGCGTCGATGTGCTGTTTAAATAGGTTGCATGAATCCGCGATGGGCATTGAGGTGCTTTTCAAATAGAAGCAGCCCCGATGCCCGTCCGCACCCGCTTCGCGCCCAGCCCCACTGGGCGGCTCCACCTCGGCCATGTCCTTGCAGCCCGGACCGCGCATGCGCTCGCCCGCGAGGCGGAGGGAATTTTCCTGCTACGCCATGAAGACATCGACGGCCCCCGCGTGCGCGTGGAATTTTATCGGGACATTGAAGGGGATTTGAAATGGCTGGGTCTCCAGTGGGATGAAGAGCCACTTCGCCAGACAACCCGGAACGCAGCGTACGAAGAGGCGCTTGCAACCCTTCAGAAGCAAGGACTGGTGTATCCGTGCTTTTGCACCCGCCGCGAAATCCAAGAGGAATGGGCAAGGATGGGAGCGGCTCCCCAAGGCGATCAAACACCGGTGTATCCCGGAACTTGCCGGAATCTGACCACCTCCGAACGTGATGAAAAACTCGCCTCGGGTGCAGCTCATGCTTGGCGACTCGACTCCCGCAAGTCCATTGAGCGAACTGGCCCAATTGCCTTCCACGACATCCGTTTTGGAGAAATTTTCGTCAACTCGGATTTGTTGGGAGACGCCGTGCTTTCTCGAAAAGACATCGGCCCCGCCTATCATCTTGCGGTGGTCGTGGATGACGCATTTCAGGAAATCACCCACGTCACCCGTGGCGACGACCTGTTGCTTTCGACTCACGTTCATCGCCAATTACAAGTTCTGCTCGGGCTCCCGGAACCGATTTATCTCCATCATCGTTTAATGTCAGACGAAGCGGGAAAACGCCTTTCGAAACGCCACAACTCCCTCTCCGTGGCCACCCTGCGCGCCGCGGGCTTGGGACCTCACGAGGTTCTCGCCCAAACAAACCAGGCGTTTGATTGGCGCGATTGAAAAGTCTGTGCTGCCCCTCCCCTCGCTCCCTATGTCGGGGGATCTCCTGCTCACATCGCCGCTGTTTCGCGCACCGCCGAGAGCTAAATTACCCCGTGTGGGTAATTGCATTGTATTCACATTTTGACATATATTTGGCAGGTGCAAGCGATTGGCCCGGTCAGATGCGGGAAACAGTCCGACATGCAACTCCTTTCCCCAAACCCTATGAAATATCGTTCCAGACTCTCCGCCGGCGGAGCCTCTTCACCTGCCGTGCGATTTCGCTCCCGGAATCGAGGTTTTGCGCTGATTGTGACTCTCTCACTGATGATCCTCCTCACGGTGATCGCCGTGGGGCTGCTTTCGCTCTCCACCATCTCACTGCGCGTTTCGAGTCAATCGAGCGCGATGGCAATGGCTCAGGCCAACGCCCGGATGTCGCTCATGCTGGCCGTAGGCGAACTACAACTCAACGCCGGCCCAGATACTCGGGTCACCGCTCGGGCGGATATCGTCCGTGCTACAAATCCCATGATTCTCGGCGCGTGGAAAAGCTGGGAAGGCACTGACCACGACCCCGTAACAGGCCTCCCTAAAGCACCAGATTACACTCAAAAAAAGACGGGGCGCTTCTTGAATTGGTTGGTTTCCGGCGATCCTGCAAAACTCAATTTGATCGACAATATCCCGCCGACCGACGCGTCTGCAAGTCGGGTGCCCCTCGTCGGCAACAATACTCTGGCTGCGACTGCGGATCCCAAGTTGCAAATCAACCTAGACCCCGTTTACATTACCAATAGTAGCGGAGCCTCCACCGGAGCCTATGCCTGGTGGGTCGGTGGGGAAAATCAGAAAGCCCGCCTGCCACAGCCAGATGCTCCCAGTATCGTCGCTAAAAGGAGCACTGCGGATTGGGCGAGCGCGATGAAAAGCAACACCATGGCCAATCCGAAGACCTTTGGCATGGAATCCTTGATGACCGATGCGACATTCGTCTCTAAGGCAGTGAGCCTCAAACAATCCGATTTCATCACTCAAACCGGCGCTGTGCGTGCTTCTCGCGCAAATTTTTACGACCTCAGCACTGTCTCCACTGGCCTACTCACCAATACCGCCACAGGTGGTTGGAGAAAGGATCTCTCACTATTCACCGAGAAATACGGCGATTTACCAACGTCCAATCTACAGTTGTTCCGCCTAACGCCAAATTTGGACAGTTCACAAGGGAGGGTTATAATCCTCGACCCAGAGAAGCCCGCGCCCACAACCTCGCCCGATGCATTAGTTGCGGGATCGCTGCTATATCCTTGGTCAGGATATCGAAGCGGTACATTGCCCTACGAAAAATCTGGTGCGGTAGCGAGTTGGGCGAATCTCGCAAACTATGCACTCATGTATCGAAAGTTTCAAAATGGGACCGCTTTCAGTATGATATCCGCTCCCTTTACTTCATTGGGAGATCCTTACAAATATCTCCATACGGTGAAACCAATGCCGATTGTAGCACGGGTCCAGTGGGTGTATTCCTATTCCCGGACGGATACCAATAATAGTCCTCCTCAATACCGCATTACCATCAAGCTGAATCCAGTGGTCACCCTTTGGAATCCCTACAATGTCGAGTTGAAAGTAGGAAAGCTTGTTTTTACGCTTTCCCAGCAGTCCACCATGCCGCTTTCTATGAATTATCAAGTAATGTTCAGTGATGGCACAATGCAAGGCACGCCCGATGGCGTTTATCGCAGTTTGACCGGCAATGGTGCTTTGCGGCTATCTCCGGGAATCCCGGAGTTCTTTGTACCTGGCGTGGGAGCCATTCCTGCAGGGGGAACAAAAGTTTTCAGCGTCGGCGCGGCCAATGCTAACGAGTTGATCAGCTATTCGCTAGAAGCGGGCGTGGGATTCACCCCAGGAAAAGGTCACTTTATCCAACTACTAAATACCTCTGGAATCCAAATTTACACTCCTACGGTTAAAGGCGGTTCTATCGTAGCGGTGAAAGTTAAGACGAAGGTAAAACTGGATAATCTCATTAATGCGGATCCTCTTAGAGATCAAATCGGAATCAAACTCGTGGTCCGCGAAGATGGGGGTGGGGAGACAGGCAAACGGATTGACGGTACAGATGCAAATGAAATGATCTATCAGATGCTACTCCCAAAAACTTCAGCAGACTCCACTGAAATTTCCCTGCCTGATCTATCTGTGCAGGAAATTATTAATAATGGATATTCCTATCCATTCATGTCTCTGGTCTTTGGCTTGAGAATGATTGATAATCTTAATGATCCAAGCGACTCTCACAGTAAGAATAAGCTGGCAAAATCCTTCGTGCAGACCAGTCCTACTGCCGCTTATTCAGATATGGCAATCAGTCCGACTACCAACAACAGAATCAACGCGGCTTATGATTACAATTTGCTGGTCCATGCGGCAACGGATGACGTGGTGCCCAATGTAAGTGGAGCCACAGGTTATCTTTTCACAGGTCTTACCGCAGCAACCGGCATTTCCCGCTGCATCGCCGCAGAACTTCCTGTGAAACCGTTGGCGTCTCTTGGAGAGTTACAAGGGTGGGACATGCGTTTTGGGAACCCAGCGCCGCCATTTGCCTATAATGTCATCGGAAATTCGGATGCCACTCCTTTGATCGCATCCAATGCAGTGATTTTCGGCAGTGCTTCTCCTACCAACCTCCAGCACGATGATTCCTACTGTGCCAACCATGTGCTATTCGACGACTGGTTTTTTTCATCCATCAATGAAGGAATCTCCAATCAGTTCGGGACGGGCGGCTCCTTAAAAACAACTTATAAAGGTTTTATTACAGGGAGCGCTCCCCTAGTAAACTCCTCGTATGAACCCATTTCTGAGGATACGGCAGCGAGTTCACAGGCAGACGCGCTTTACTCTCAGAATATCGACCCAGCGGATTCCTGGCGCAAAATAGCATCTCACTTGGAAGTGAAAGGCATGTTCAACGTTAATTCCACTTCCGTTACAGCGTGGAAGGCTCTGTTGGGACATGCTCGTGGCCAACAAGTCCCACGCTACGGCGCAAACGGGATAGTCCTCGACTCAAAAACGGATTTTCCCGTGATAAAATACAGCGTGGCGGGTGATGTGCGTGCCGACTCGAACTCCTCGGGAACCGCTGGAAATGGACGCTCCAACACCTCTCAATATACTGGCTATCGAGTTTTCACGGATAAGCTAATCGATGATCTAGCGAATAAGATAGTGGACCAAGTGCGCAAACGGGGTCCGTTTCTTTCCCTTTCTGAGTTCGTGAATCGCCAAGTATCGTTAGACAAGAATCTCGCAGTAGCAGGAGCGATTCAAACGGCGCTTAATCAGATGGAACTCGATATCAATGGTAAGATTGACGCTCCGAAAGCGAGCGTAGCCTTCATTGGCTCTGGCTATCAGTTTCCAGAAGCAACTACGGGATCGTCCGCTCTCGGTATGCCAGGCTGGGTGCGCCAAGCGGAAATCCTCCGCCCTCTGGCTCCGATTCTCTCCGTGCGTGACGACACCTTCGTGATCCGTGCTTATGGGGATGCACGGGATCCTGGCGATAAATCCAAAATTCTTGCAACCGCCACTTGTGAGGTGACGGTCCGCCGCACGCGGAACTATTGTGATCCGAAAGATGCCGCCGATTTCGCGGATATTCTAACGAGTTCGACTAATAAAACTTTTGGCCGAAAATTTGACATCGTTTCATTCCGTTGGTTGTCTAAATCCGAAATCTAAATTGAATTGCTATGCGTTATGTTTTCACGTTGCTATCCCTGATCGTTTGCAGCCTCTCCATCGCTGTGGGGCAGCCCCCCAAGGGTGGGCGGACTTGTCGAATTCTCTTTCTTGCTGCCCCTGACGATGCTCCGAAAACGATTTTTCTCAACGACGGAACTACGACTCAACAGGTGGAACTTCCCTCGCTGAACTTATCCGATGTCTATAAACTGGCCCCCGGAAACATTACATTGCGTTTATGCACTGCGATCCCCACGGATGAGCAACCCATTCCGGCAGGAGTTCCTGCGGTAGCCGTTCGGGAAGCGATTGTAGATTGCTATCTTTTGATCGCTAGCGATCCCAAAAACACCGTGATGCCTCTTCAATGTCAGGTGGTCAATGCAGATCCTGCAGGGTTTCGTATGGGACAAATGATGTGGATTAATCTTTCCCCATATCAAGTCGGCGGCCAGGTAGGTTCAAGGACGATCAACTTGAAGCCACAATCCCAAGCAATCATGGAATCTCCTTTGGAAGGTACGGGATACTATCCTGTAAAGATCGGCTATGTGCCCGAAAAGGATCAAAATGCCGCAGTACTCGTTACGACGCAATGGCTGAACAATCCAATCGGGCGGATGGTCGTTTTCATCATGATTCTGCCGAATAGCAGAATCCCTCGGATCAAGGGTTATTCGGATTATCGTGAGCCTGAGAAGGCCAAATCGCCCGAGGGATTATGATTTGTGGGAATGCGTGGGCTCTCGTGTAGCAGCCCCATCGACACCTCAAGATCCGATTTCCCACTCCCGCATCCATAAAGTTCATGCTAAAGTGGATAGATGTGGTAGGATGAATTCATTCTCCCCCATCCCCGTGACGCAAAATCACCCCTTGCGCGTACTTGCATTGTATTCACAATTATGCGATCAGTCCCGGTCGCCGCAACGCATTTTCCGATAGGCATTGGAGAACTGCCAATCTTTGAAAACCCATGAAAACCCGATCCCAAACCTCGGCTGAAGCCGGCCGGTTGTCATCTGTCCGCTTACTCCGGCGCCATCCACACGGATTCGCATTAATCGTCACGCTCTCGCTCATGATTCTGCTCACGGTCATCGCCGTGGGCCTGCTCACGCTGTCCAGCATTTCACTTCGCAGCGCAACCCAGGCGGATGCAATGGCTGCGGCCCGAGCCAATGCCCGGCTGGCTCTGATGCTCGCACTAGGCGATCTGCAAAAATACGCGGGTCCCGACCAGCGTATCACCGCCCGAGCAGATGTGGACGCTACGAATACAATCAATCAGCGCCTCACTGGCGTGTGGAAATCCACAAATATCACTCCGCTGCCCAGCGCGAATGATTACACAAAAACCAACCGCGATGCAAAATTCGTCGGTTGGTTGACTTCCTCCTTGGACGGAAAAGCATCTACGGGAGTCGGTTATGCTCAGACGACTCTCGCAGCACCTGTTACCCTATGGGGCAAGGGCGGACCAGCGGCGGATGTGGTTACTGCAAACAAAGTCGTCACCTCGCCTTCGCGCGGAGCCTTTGCGTATGCAGTCATGGATGAGGGAGTGAAAGCTCGTATCAATACTCCCTATGTAGATGTGAGCGGGAGCTCCAAGGCAGATTTGAAAACCGCACAGCTTGGGACTGGAGTATGCCCTAATACCCCAGCCATCACGGGTCTTGATAAACTTAAACGCTCCTATTTTGAAAAAAGCTCCAGCCAGTATGCCACCCTCGCAAAAGGAGTCACCCGGCTCAATCTGGGACTTGCCAGTGAGAATCTCGCAACGGGCACGAGCGGGATCATCAAAACCTTAGGCAACGACCTGACTTCTGCTTCCGTGGGCCTCTTTACCGACACGGCGAGCGGCGGGCTGAGGGAAGATTTCAACCTGCTCACCAACACGGCCACCTTACCCGCCCCGTATGCGGGAAAAGGCGTTTATGCCTCAAGGCTGGGCATTACCGGCGTCTCGGACCCACGGTGGGAATCTTTGCAGCAATTCGCTCGCCTGTATCAAGATAATACCCGCCTCACAAAAAACAGCGGAGTGCCTGTCCTTCAGGCCCAGGGCCCTGCGGGATGGAAAGCCGTGAATGGCTCGGATCCCACGACTGCGGTCAACGGAACAGTTTTGCGAGACCCGCCGCCAGGGGTCGTCCTCATGCCCACCATCGCCAAGGTCCAAGTCCTGTTTAGTCTGATGACCCGCGATATTTACACTTATCCGAAGATGGAAGGGCCTCCCGGAGACAAGCAAAAGGAAATAGCCGCGCAGCTCCATGGCCCTTGGGGAAAGAACCTTGCCGGCTCCTCTTATGACTATCTGCTCCATCTGTTATACACCCCTGTCGTCACGCTCCATAACCCTTACAACGTCGCATTGGAATTCACCCAATTGCGGGTGATCTTTGGCAACCTACCATTCGCGCTCCAAGTGTATCGCAATGATATCGCCCAGAGCACCAAACCTGCTCCCCTCGAACAGATGTATTACCAAGCCGCAGAAAACGGCACGGTCAACAAGCGCTTCGGCATGACTTTGAAAACCAACGGTGGAACCCCCACCGTGCCGGCCGTGGGGGCAGCGACATTTCGCCTTCTTCCCGGCGAGGTGATGATGTTTTCTCCCTATATTCCCCCGGATCTCACTTGGGCCCAGGAGGAGACCGGGACCCGTTATTTCTCGGATTGGGACAACAGCAATACTCGCACGCTCAGCATCGACAGCATCCCGGGCTGGCAGGGAGACGCCATTGGATTTGACCTCGACTGGTTTGCACCCGCACCGATGCGCGTCAGTGCGAATGAAGTGGAAAACGGGGTTTCGATGAGTCGCGGCGGCTGTATTGCGGCCCGCGCTCAGGATGAATTCTACGTGCAATTCGCTCCTTTGAGCGTTCCCGGCCTGAGCAACAACAAATTTACTGTGGAGATGTTTGCGAAACCTACCTCTGGAAGCGACTTGACCTCTTCAGGGGTGATTGAATTCGATTACGAATCCCCCACCGGTTTGCAGGATACCCTGATCAGTCCCGGCGGAATGATTCGCTACCCCAAGACCGGGACCGTCAACACAATGGCGATGTTTTCCCATTCCTCAGAGTCCATCAGTAAAATCACCACAGCCAGACCCTTCGCCCTCATCAGCGCGCAGGCCAAGGCAACCATGGGTGGATATGACGCGAATGGGGATGACGGACAGCTCGCCACCAAGCCTTGGTGTTTCGGTCACGGCGTCATCGGTGCCTCTTCGCAGAAAGTCGTTACTGAACACTCGGCGAACCATTCCCATGAAATTGCCATCCAACGGGTCGAACTCAACGAAGATACCGCGCTACTTTTTCCTCATGATCCCTACACCGGGCGAGGCGTGGCAATCACCGGTCAATCATCGGCCAATGGGCTCAAGTTCGGCATAGAATACGACATCCCCCTCGGACCGATCCAGTCCTTGACCAGCTTGAACAGTGCCAATCCAGGTGGCTCATCCGGCTATCTGCCGCGCTTTGCCCAACCGATTGGGAATTCTTGGTCACATCCCTTGTTGGACACTGCGAGTTTCAAAACCATCGGCTCATACGACTACCTCGACCACTCGTTCCTCCTCAATCTCGCACTCTACGATCACTTCTATTTTTCCGGCCTCGCCGATCAAAACGGCGTCTTCGGGAGCGGCTCGTCCACCTCTGACCTCGCCAAAAATTTGATCGCTGGCAAGCCTCTCACGGACCCCCGCATCGTTCTTTACACTCCGGACCAAAGACCCACGACAGATCTGGAAACCGAGCTTTCCTCCGCCTTGCCACATACCAAAATTGCTTCTTGGGAACTCATGAATGGAGCGTTCAATATTAACTCCACGTCAGTGATTGCATGGAAGGCCATGCTTGGCTCGGTGCGCGACGGACAAGCATTGGTGACTCTCATCACCAAAGGCGGGAAGAACATCACTCCCTCCTCTGCGTTGAGCGATCTATCAGCCGAGAAAGGGACCGAGTCTCGTATCAGCCGTTTCCGTCTCCCAGCGAGTGAGTCGCTCACCCACGGGGGCACCGCCCAGGACGCCTATTGGATGGGAGCACGGGAATACTCAGATGCCCAACTCCAAACGCTGGCGACCAAAATCGTCGCTCAAATCCAAAAGCGCGGCCCGTTCTTTTCCATGGCAGACTTCGTGAACCGCCGCCTCGGTTCCTCTGCGGATGACAATTGCCAACGCGGTGCCCTGCAACAAGCCATCGACGATTCAAATTTGAATGCCAGCCTCGCCTCCACATCCAATGCTGGCTATGACATACCATCGGCAGCCGTCAGCAAATACAAGTATGCCAATCCCAAGGCCGGGTATGGTCCCAGTTCACAAGGCGCACCCGGCTTTCTCAGCCAAGCAGACATCCTCGCCGTGTTGGGAAATGCCGCCACCGCCCGCTCGGATACCTTCACCATCCGCGGCTACGGAGAAGCTCGTGACGGCGCGAGCAAAATAACCGCCACCGCCACCTGCGAGGCCGTGGTGCAACGGGTGCCAGATTATGTCGATCCTGCGGATAAGGCGACCGTCGCTCCCGGCTCGCTGACGAGTAATGCTAACAAGACTTTCGGTCGGCGCTTTCAGATTGTTTCATTCCGGTGGCTCAATCAAACTGAGATTTGAGTTAGATCGCCGTCACCCCTCTTGACTCCTTCATGCGTGCCCTGTTTTTCTCACTCATTCTGTCGCTGCCAACGTTCGTCCGTGGCGATGATGCCCGTCCGGTCAACTGCAGGTTTCTCTGTTTCGGCTTGGCGGATTCTCCAGGCTCGGTGATCACCCTGACGGAAAAGGGCGCGGAAATTCCCTGCGCCCTTCCCGTCGGCGAGATTTCTAAAAAGGTCATTTGTTACTCCAAGGACGGCACGATCCCATTCTTCTCGGCTGCGGACAAGACACCCGCCGCCACTGCGACTGTTCCGGCGGGCATGAATGCCGCGCTCTTGGTCTTTGTCCCCATTCCTAAAAAAGCGGATGAGTCTGCGAAACCATCTGCCGCTTGGCACGTTTTCGTCATCGAGGATTCCCCCGGGAATTTCCCGGATGGCGGGGCCTTCATCGCCAATTTTTTCAACAACGACATTCGCTTTATCATCGGTGAGCACAAGGGAATGCTCCACGCGGCTGGCTTCCATGGCTATGCCATGCCCACCGAGCGAAATGCGTTCAATATGGCACCCGTCATCTTCGAGCTATTCCAAGATGAAAAATGGAACGTCGCCAGCGAGAGTGCCATGCGTTTCCTACCGGGCATCCGTTACTTGATTTTTGCATACGCGGACCCCCTTTCCGGACGCCCCCGCATCAGCATCATTCACGACATTACCTTGCCGACCGTGCCGCAAAAGCCTGCGCATTGAGGTCACTTCGCCTGCGCCGCAGATTCCAACAGATCCGCAGCGGGAAGGACCACATTCGAGGGCACTGGCGGGCCGTCGGTTTCACCCTTGGGGCCGAAGCGGTTGATGCCGATTCCAAGGAATTTCCCCTCCTTATTGAAAACCGGCATTCCGAGTGATTGGCTGGCGATTTTCGCAAAGGTCCGAGGCTTGGTGACCAAGGAAATGATTTCGTTAGTCATCACCACCGGCTCGCGGTTGAGATCCTTACCGAGGCGACCGAGAATGATCACGTCGTCCATCAGCGCCATGGGAGCGGAGTTTGCGGTGTCCACGGGAGTCAATTTCACCTCGCCGGGCTTTTCCGGGCGGATGAAGGCGAGGTCCAGATCGGTGTCCTTGAAGGCGACTTTGGCGGCGGTCTCGGTGCCATCCGGCATCAGGATTTTTACTTCCTTGGTGGTGCCCTTGGCGGAAAGTTTCATCGGGCCTTGGGGACCGTTGACCATGCGCCCGTCGATGTTAGACGCCACATCCAGCGTGGAAAGCGGGACAACGATCAGGCCGTCTTTGCCAATGACGGTGCCGAGCATTTCGAGTTTCCGCTCTTCCTTTTTCGCAGGGTTATCGCCGGCGGTGACTTCGATTTCCACCACCGCGCTGAGGAAAAGCACGGAGTCTTTGTTAGAAGCAGAGAGGGCCAGTGCTTTTTCGCGGAGCGGTCCATCAGAAGCATGGGCGAGAGGAGCGGCCAGGAGAACGGTGAAGAGGAGGAGTCGGGATTTCATGGGATGGGTGGGTGAGGAAGAATGATGAATGAAGGCCGGGAGCAATCCCGCGCTGCGAAAATACTACCACGTCGGTTCGAGTTCGATGTAGCGGGTGGTGATGCCACGCCGGACAAACAAGACGATGGGACTTCGCAGGTTTTTTTCAAGATCGGCAAGGATAGGTTTCAGCGTTTCAATGGAATCCACCGGCTTTCCGTCGATGGTGACGAGGATGTCGCCAGCGGAGAGTCCGCCAAGCAGCGCCCAGCCCGCAGGCGTGACGGCGGTGACGAGGACGCCTTTGAAATTGTCCGGCAGTTTCTCG
>JANYFB010000191.1 GCA_025362955.1 Akkermansiaceae bacterium | reverse complement strand
AGCATCCACCTTCGCCGACTCGCCGATGCCATATTTCAGCCAGTCGCTGCTGGGTGATAACGTCGCGCTGTCCAAGCGGATGCTCTCCTCGATCTACGGCACGCCCCCCTCATCCCGCGTATTCTGGATTCCGGAACGCATCATCGACGAGGGCGTGTTAGCAAAAGTATCCGGCCTCGGCTACACCCATGCATTTGTCGATCAATTCCGCCATATTTTTGACCGCTTCGGACGCTCCAGCGCGTTGCTTGACGACGGCTACCGGGTGAACCGGATCAACGGCCTGAACACCTTCGTCATCAACGACCAGGCATCCGCATTCCGCTTCCGCAACACGGACGACGGACTGGATATCAACCTCCGCCAGTTGCTTTCCCGCAAGGCGCGCAGTAGCGAGCAGCATCAGTTGCTCATCCTGTATAGTGATTGGTCGGACTTCCGCACCAAGGCGAATGCCGACGCCTACGACAAGAACGTCGCGTGGCTGGCAAGCCGCCCGTGGATCGAAATCGTCGGTCCTAACCAAGTGGCGGCGGGGCAGGTGGATCTATCATTACCGCCTAACGGGACAGGCGATCAGTTCGCATCACTCGAACGCGGCACCACCACCTTCGGCCGCAAGCTCGGCCCGCTGTGGCTGGATCATGCCGCGGAGGGAAATTACGACTACTGGTGGTTCGGCTCATCCCAGGAAGAAAGCCTCCGCGACAAGGTCTTCGAAATCCGTCCCGGTGTGCCGCTCAACCGTCCGGGGGATGTTTTCTTCGGCGTGCAATCGTTCGGCGGAATCGGATCGGGAATTTCCCAAGACGCCTGGTCGGCTGTTTCCACCTTGCCGGACACGCCGCTCGGCCGCCTCGGACGTGGTATCTATCATGCCTCCGGTTTCCTTGCCGGCTGGCACGATGAGAACAATTCCGACCTCCGCACTTACTCGACCGGCACCTTCATTAATCCAGATACCAGCTACGATAGTCTCGCCGGTTTTTCCAAGCAGGCACAGTCGCAAGCCCGTTTCTCCGCGATCTATCAGCAAGTCGCGTCCTGGGCCGCAGCACCGCCCGCCTCCCCGCAGGCGGTGGCGGTGGACGTGGACATGGATGGAGAAAATGAATATGTCCTGAAAAATTCCAAGGTCTTCGCGGTCTTCGAAGCGAGTGGCGGACGCTGCACCGCGGCATGGTCGCGGGATGCCGTCACCGGCAAGGTAATGCAGATTGTCGGCAATCCCCTTGCCGCTTCCGGCAGTGAAACGGAGAACGAGGGTGCCTCAAACCGCAATACGGATGGCACCATCCTCGCCCGCCGCACCTCGGCGTTTAAGGACTGGTGGGCCCTGAACGGTGGCGGAGGCACCAGCCAATTCGTTAATGCGCTTTACATTGTCACCGCCGCTCCCTCCGGCACCGGATGGACTTTCACGTCTCCCGGCGGCGGCGTCACGAAAACCATTACCCTAGCCAACGCTGCGGACAAATTGGTCGCCGCCTATTCGCTCGGTGCGGGTTATACGAAACTCTTCGTCCGCTTTGGTCTCGCCCCGGATTTGGATAATCTCCTCGTCCGTGGCCAGCAGGGCTTGTCGCTGCTTTCATCGCCATCCGCCGTCACCCTGTCTAACACGACAAGCTACGGTCTTGCCTCCGCCAGCATCGGACTGGACTCCGCAGTTACCTGGCAATCCACCGCGACCGATGACGATCTGAACGTCTTCGACACCCGGAATATGCGTAACCAATCACTGGTCCAGCAGGTCGAGGTGGAAAGCCAGAGCACGAATTTCACCGTCTCCCTCTCGCTTTCCACGCAAGTGCTGGATGCCGATGGCGACGGTCTGCCCGCCGATTGGGAAATTAACAATAACCTCAACGACGACGATGCCACGGGTGACAACGGCGCGAACGGCGACCCCGACCACGACGGCATCGTCAATTACATCGAATGGCTGTTCGGTCTGAATCCACATCTCATCGATAACTCCGCCTATCCAAAAATGACGGTGAGCAGGATATCGGGCGGCTTCCGCTTGTCATTCCCGACGCTGCCTAACCGGAAATACCAGGTCCAGTCCTCGACGACCCTCAACGGTTGGCAAGCCTTCGGGGCACCCCGAATCACCGCGTCCACCGACCTGCCCGGCACCTTCCAGATCGACGACACCGACGGGCTGCCGAAACGTTTCTATCGAATGGTCATCACTCCCGCTCCTTGAAAAACCCCATGAAATCCATTCGCTCCATTCTGTCCGTCGCAGGGCTTCTGTTGTTAGTTAGCGGCGGAAGGTCTGTGGCTGCCTTGGCAGAAGCCTGGCACATTCCATCCGTCACCCAGACAGGGATTCCCTCGACGATGCGCGATCCGTTCGTGGAAATCTCCCCGACCGGCACCTTCACGGTTTATACCGGTTTTTACAAAAACAATAATATAGGCGGAAACCAGACCGGCGGAACGGTCTTCTATCGGAAGGGGACTTCGGGCGCGTGGTCGTCCTCATCGCTGGGCTTTCATGCGAATATCCCCGACAACACGAACGTCCAGAATCAGTTTTGGAAAGCGACGATCAGTCTTGGCTCGGGCGGCCTCAATGCGGGCACTACCGATGTCATTCAATATTATTTCGCAACCACCTATGCGGACCGGGATACGACTTACCTTTATGGTGGAGATCAGGATGGAAACAACCTGAAGACCGGGGTGCAGGCCACTGCCCAGGCGGCGCCCTACAGTTACCGCAACCGGCCCGGCTGGATTTTCCATTCCAACAACCGGGTGATTAATGGCAACAGCGTCCAATTCTGGTCCAAGGTGGGCTATATCAGCGATGCGAACAACCCTGCCAGCCAATGGGCTGACACCGGAACGGTTTACTACACCACCGACGGTTCGACTCCGACCGGGGCGCTCGGCGTCGGGTCTGGAACGACCCAGGTGGTGCCCTGCGGTTACGACCACCCGGAGAGCAACAACCAAGGAGGCCAAAGCCCCGCAGGCGCTCCGATGTGGTGGGTGGGCACGGCTCCTTCGTTGCTTCAAGGTGTCGCCGTCGGCGGCACCATCAGATATAAAATTGGATTCCGGAATACCGCTAACAACGAAGAGAAATTCGCCGACAATAATGCGGGTGTGTCCAACCAGGTGTTCACATTCACCAACGGCACCCTCGGCGATCCGGTGCTTACCGTGAACGGGGTGAATGGCAACTACACGACCACTCACGTCTTCGTAGATGAGGTCGCCGGAGATTCAAAACCGCTCGCAATCACCTTCGCGCCCGGCCAAGCGAACATTACTTCCGTGGAGATCTACACCAACCTGAACCGCCGCGACCGCGCCCAGTTGGATGCCAATGGCGACGGCATTGAAGACGGTATCAAGCCACCGGATCGCAACACAATCACGGTGGGGGACAACAATTATTACACCGCTTTCACCATGATGGACGCGGGCAGCGGGAATTACACACTCAATCTGAATGCCCAGAAAACCGGTGCCTATCGTCTTAGCGCGAGATGGAAAGTCCAAGGCGATTCCGCATGGCGTTGGTTTACGAATGCTGGCCGGCGCGACCATGCCATCGTCGTTTCTCCCGTGGATTCAAGAAACATCAGTCTTTATGAAATGAACGTTCTCACCGTGGAGTCCAACGACAACACTCCTGGCGATTCAAGCGACGATTTCGCGAACCGAAGCACTTTCGAGGATCTCTACAACGCGCCTAACGCCCCCCACAATGTCAACAACCGCTGGGATCTGGATTACCTGAAAAACCTCGGATGTAACTGGCTCTGGTTCCAACCGATCCACCCGATCGGTTTGGAAGGCCAGAGTTACTATCCGGGCAGCCCGTATGCGGTGAAAAACTTTTTCGAGATCAATCCGCTGATGTCCGTTGGCAACACGCGAGAGTCCGCAATGCTGGCATTCCAAGGATTTGTCAGCGCTGCGGACAACAAGGGCGTCGGCGTCATGCTCGACGCGCCGTTCAACCACACCTCTCCTGACGCCGAAGTGTCCACCGTGGGTACGCCACTTTTCGGCGGAACCGCAACAACCGAGATCAGGAACCAGGAAGCCCGTGTTTATTCTCTATCAGGAAATTACGGAGCCCGCGCATCCAGCTCGGGCAACATCGCCACCGCTCCCGACCGTGGGGATTTCGGGAAATGGAGCGATGTCAAAGATGTCTTTTTCGGCAACTACTCCGCACTGGTCAGCCTAAACCCCCAGGACAATGGAAACTATAACAACGAGAATGATTTTTTCGATTTCAACGGATCGAATTTCGACGCCGTCACCAGGAACGTTTGGAAATACTTCGCGGAGTATCCGCTCTATTGGCTGGATAAAACCGGCGTCCCCATCGGCGCGAATCTCCAGACACAAACCTCGAAAGGCATTGACGGCCTGCGCGCGGATTTCGGCCAAGGCCTGCCGCCCCAGCTATGGGAATACATCATCAACAAGACCCGCACGCGGAAATGGAACTTCGTCTTCATGTCGGAATCGCTCGACGGCGGCGCGGTGACCTACCGGTCTAACCGGCATTTCGACCTCCTAAATGAAAACATTGTATTTCCGTTAGCCAGCGCCAGTTCACCAACGGATTACCGGAACATCTTCGACTCCCGCCGCAGCGCCTATGGCCAAGGTCTGGTGCTGTTGAACAATACCTCTCACGACGAGGAAAACTATGTGGATCCCTTCCAAGCGCTTGTCCGCAACGCCGTGGTCAACACCGTGGATGGCGCGCCATTGATATTCCCCGGCCAGGAACTCGGGATCTCCCGCACCTTCGGCTATCAGCAGTATGAAACGAACTTCGGGAAACAGATCGCGCATTTCAAAAAGTTCAATTCGATGATGCCGATCTGGAATGATACAAACTATGGCAACGACCAGCTCTATCCCGTCTATGCCGGGATCGGCCAGGCACGACTCTTCAGCCGGGCGCTGCGCTCGTCGAACCGCTATTACCTCGATCAAACGGGCGGGGGCGGCACTCATGGCAAGATTTTCTCCGTTGCCAAATATGAAACCAAAAATTCCTCGCCGGCTGTTTCCGATGTGGTTTTCGCCTTCGCCGATGTGGACCGGGATTACACCGGTGCGGGAAATTTCAACGTGAACCAAGACACCGACAGCAATGGAGTGAACGATTACGGCATCAAGCCGGACCGTTATTACAATGTGAAAAACATCGCCGCCTACACCGCGATCCGCTCCAACCGCCGCGACATTTGGCAATGGCGCGTGCCTCCCTACGATGAAGCCGCCGCGTCCCAGCCGCGGCTTGGTTCTGAAATTCTAACGAATGGCATCTACGTTTCCATGAACCGGGTGCCTGTCACGGACGGCGCATGGTCTTCCGCGCCGTATGAAGCCCAGTATCTGAAACTCTACGACGTGACGCCACCCCTGGCCCCCGCGGCCCCGCAGGCCGATCTCGCCTTGTTCGGCACCGTCATCGGAAACCAGGTCACCTTCACCTGGACCGCGGCGGGCGATCCGGACGGCGGGATTTCAGGCTACTACCTGCAAATCGGCACGACACCCGGCGGCTTCGATGTTTTCAATGTGACCGTCTCCACGAATAGCAAGACCGTTTCTGTGGCCTATGGAACTACGCTTTACGCTCGCGTCCAGCAGATCAATGCAGCCGGAATTCAAGGCCCTTATAGCAGTAACTCCGCCTCCGTGTTGGTTCTCAATGGGACCGCCGACCAAGACGGTGACGGGCAATCCAATGGCGCGGAATACACCGCCGGCACCAATCCGCTCTCCGCCACGTCTCTCCTGAAAGCCACCGCCACCTCGGTCATTGGAAACGATGCGAACGTCACCGTCGCCACCGTTTCAGGGAAGACCTACCAGCTCGAAACCAGCACGACACTCGGCACGCTCTCGTGGAGCAACGTCGGCACTCCGGTCACCGCGACCGGTCCGACCACGGTCTTCACCCACACCGCCGGGGCGGGGAACCCTAAGCGTTTCTATCGGGTGCGGGTGGTGCCTTGAAAGGGGTCGCGGACTTCCTAGCCGCAGCGGGCCGAAGTCCGCGACCGCCCCGCCCCGTCGGCGCCATAGTTGCGGGTTTCACTGCTCCGGGCTTGCCCTGCCGCGTTTCCACTCCATGCTTCGCCGCCTTGTGAGTTCCATTCCGGTTGAGCCATCTTTGGAAGCCTTTGCCGAGCTGGCGAAGCGGGGAAATGTCGTGCCCGTTTACACCCAGCTTGCCGCCGACTTCGAGACTCCCTTGTCCGCCTATTTGAAGCTGCGGGACAATCGCCATTCGTTCCTCCTCGAAAGCGCGGAGAGCACGGAAAAAGGCGGGCGGTGGTCCATCGTCGGCAGCGGGCCGCGGCTGGTTTTTGAGGCGCGGGAAAAGGAAATCACCATCCGTGAAGGCTCGAAAAGCCGCACATTTGCCGTGGAGGACGATGTGCTGGCCGCGCTGGAGCGCGAAATGGCACCTTACCGGCCCGTCACCCACGGTGCGCTACCGCAGTTTTCCGGCGGCATGGTCGGCTATCTTTCCTACGATGCAGTTAGGCAATTTGAACCCACGCTCGGCCCGCCGCCGCCGGATGTGACCGGCATCCCCGATGCCATATTCATGCTGGCGGACACGCTGCTCGTTTTCGACCACCGCCTGCGCCGTCTTCAAGTGATCGCGAATGCGTTCATTGATGAATTTCCATCTCCGGAAGAAGCCTACGCCGCCGCCCAAGGCCGCATCGCCGCGATCGTGGAAATCCTGAATCGGCCGTTCCACGTGCCGGCTCTGAACGGGCTGGCGAAGGTGCAGCCTGCCGAAGCTCGCAGCAACACGACGCAGGCGGAATACGAGGCGATCGTTCTGGCCGGCAAGGAGTTTATCAAGGCCGGGGACATTTTCCAATTCGTGCCGAGCCAGCGCTTCGAGGCGGATTTCGACCAGCCGCCGGTGGATCTCTATCGGGCGTTGCGGTTCGTGAATCCATCGCCCTACATGTTTATTCTGGAAATGGGGGACTTCGCGCTCGTCGGCAGTTCGCCGGAAGTGCACGTGCGCTCGATCAACGGGCGCATCGACATCCGTCCGATCGCGGGGACGCGTCCGCGCGGAAAGACACCTGAAGAGGATGATGCCTTGGCTGCGGACCTGATAAAGGATCCGAAAGAGTGCGCGGAGCATCTGATGTTGGTTGATCTCGCGCGCAATGATGTCGGCCGCATTGCGAAACACGGCAAGGTGAGCGTGGATGATTTCATGATCGTGGAAAGATACAGCCACGTGATGCACATCGTCTCCAATGTCTCGGGCGAACTCGATCCGTCGCACAGCGCCTATGATGTGCTGCGGGCCACGTTTCCCGCGGGAACCGTCAGCGGCGCGCCGAAGATCCGGGCGATGCAGATCATCAACTCGCTGGAGAAAAACAAGCGCTGCGCTTACGCCGGAGCGGTCGGGTATTTCGGCTTTGACGGTTCGCACGACTCCTGCATCACGCTGCGGACTTGCTTGCTGAAAAACGGCAAGGCCTACGTGCAAGCCGGTGCCGGAGTGGTTGCGGATTCGGATCCCACCTACGAATATGTGGAGACTGTCAACAAGGCAAAGGCGCTTCTCAGCGCCATCGCCCTGGCGAAGACGCTGTAACCTGAAATCTAGCAACTCTGTTCCATGCTCCTCATCCTCGATAACTACGACTCCTTCACCTACAACCTCGTCCAATACTTCGGCGAGCTGGGAGCGGAGATGAAAATTTTCCGCAACGATGTTCTAACGGTAGAGGAAGTGAAGGCGCTGAAGCCCGAGCGGATTTGCATTTCTCCCGGCCCCTGCACCCCGACCGAAGCCGGGATTTCCTGCGAACTCATCAAGGAAATGGGAGCTACTACGCCGATCCTTGGCGTCTGCCTCGGCCATCAATCCATCGGCCAGGTCTATGGCGGAGATGTCGTCCGCGCGGACCGCCTGATGCACGGCAAGACCTCGCCGATCCACCATTCCGGCAAGAGCGTTTTCGGCGGAATGCCCAGCCCCTTTGAGGCCACCCGCTACCATTCACTGATCGTGAAAAGGGACACTCTGCCCGATTGCCTGGAAATCACCGCATGGACCGAGGAAGGCGAGATCATGGGCCTCCAGCACAAGGAATATCCCGTCCACGGGGTCCAGTTCCACCCGGAGTCGATCCTCACGCAGGATGGGAAGAGAATGTTGGAGAATTTCCTGAAGATGTGAGAGCCTTTACGGATGAAACCGGAGCCGGAAAAACCACTTCGCCTCGGGTTGATGCCGATCGGTTTGGTCGAACTCGGTATTCTGGTGATGCTGGGAACCGCGTTGCTCGTGCACCAGTTCGTGAACCAGTTGTTCAGTTTGATCGCGTGGCTGGCCCGTTGGTTTGAATCCTAACAGGGTAGGGGATCACTCGCCTAGCAGCACCTCGACTCCGCGTCCCTGCAACTGCTCGATGAATTCCCGATCCGCCGCCTTGTCGGTGATCAGGCAACCGAGGTCGGCCACTTCCGCAAAGAAGAAGGCCGCCTTTCTCCCCAGCTTGGAATGGTCTGCTAGAAAAACTACGTCTTCCGCGTAGGCGACGACGCGCTCCTTGAATGCCGCTTGCCGTGCATTGCTTTCGCTCGCGCCGCGGTCGAGATGGAGGCCGTTTCCGGAAAAAAACATGCGGTGGATGTTGTAGCGTTGAAGCGATTTTTCCGCCGTCAGGCCGATGAATGAGCGCGACCTCGCGTCATATAAACCGCCCGTGCAAATCAAGTCGAGATTCGGGCGTTCTGATAGAGCGGTGAAGACATTCAACGCGTTCGTCAGAATGGTCAACGGAAGGTCGGGCAAAAATTCCGCGAGCGTTAGAACGGTTGAGCTGGCATCCAGAAAAATCGTCTCGTTCGCTTGGATGCGACCCGCGGCCAAGCGGGCGATCATCTGTTTTTCCTCCCGCCGAATAACTTGGCGCTCGGTGAAGGGTAGCTCCTCACGAATGCGCTCTGGACGGCTGGCTCCACCATGGGTCCGAATCAAATCGCCCCGCTTCTCAAGCATTTCGAAATCCTTGCGGACCGTTTCATCAGTAACCCCAAGCTCGATGGCCGTCTCGGTTGTTCGCAGGGAACCCACTTCCTGAAGCAGATTCAAAATCCGGCGTTGTCGGGCGATGGCGAGCATTCAGTTTTGGATTTCTTTGTTTCGTTGGTTATTTTTGGTTTTTGATTTGACTTGTCAATCAAATCCCCCAAAAACCAAGTCACTAATGGCCCCGGCAATGGATGGAAAAGCCCCTGAATCCGACTTGCGATCACGCATGTTAGATCTCTCACACCAACTCGGTCGGGAAGAGCGCAAGCTCGCCATTCTCGGCGAAGGAAATACGTCTGTCCGCCTTTCCGACGAGACATTTCTCGTCAAAGCATCCGGTTCCAACCTCGCGACGTTGGGTGAGGCAGGTGTCTCTGAGTGCGCCTTCGCCAAGTTGATCCCCATGCTTGGGGCGAGTGAAATGACGGACACGGCGATTGACGAAGCACTCTTCGCTGCTCGTATTTCATCCAATGCGAAAAAGCCCTCGGTGGAGGCCATTTTCCACGCCTATCTGCTCACCCTGCCCGGCGTGAACTATGTCGGCCACTCGCACCCGATCGCGGTCAATGTGCTCCTCTGCTCCAAGCACGCTCGGACTTTCGCCACCCGGCGACTTTTCCCCGACGAAATTGTTTGCTGTGGCGTCGAGAGCGTCTTCGTGCCCTACGCGGATCCCGGCTTAAAACTCTCCCAAGCGATCAAGTTCGCCGTCGAAGACTACATCGTTCGACTGTCTCGTCCGCCGCGCGTTATTTTGTTGGAAAACCACGGACTCATTGCCCTCGGTGCAACACCCGAGGCGGTGCTTGCCGCCACTCTGATGGCGGTGAAGGCTGCGGAAATCTTCGCTGGAGCCGCCGCTATTTCCGGTGAACCGCAATTTCTAACTTGCGATCAGGTCGAGCGCATCGCCGGTCGCCCGGATGAACACTATCGTCAAAAAGCTCTCGGCCTCTAAATTTTATCTAACATGAAAACCTATACCCACGTAAACTATCTCTGGGACGCCGCGAAAGCCGCTGGCCTTAGCCCCGTTGACAGCCTTGCCTATCGCTCGAATCTCCTCGGCAGCGACCAGCGCATCACCAACACCGGCGGGGGCAACACCTCGTCGAAAGCCTTGGAAAATGACCCTCTCACAGGCCAACTGATCGAGGTCATGTGGGTCAAGGGTTCCGGCGGCGACCTCCGCACCAGCACGCGTGAGAATTTCTCCTCCCTCTATCAGCAAAAACTGCTCGATCTCCAGAATCTCTACGATGCCCGCGATGACAAGGGTTTGAAATCGCCCGCCGAGGATGAAATGGTCGGGATGTACACGCACGCTACGTTCAATTTGAACCCTCGCGCCTCCTCGATTGATACACCGCTGCACAGCTTCATCCCTGCGAAATTCGTGGATCACATGCACCCGAATGCGATCATCTCAATCGCCGCTTCAAAAAATTGCGCACAGCTCACCCAGGAAATTTTCGGCGGCGAGATGGCCTATGTGCCATGGATGCGCCCCGGCTTCGAGCTTGGCCTCGCCATGCAGGAAATCGTGAAAAACGACCCGAGCGTGAAGTCCATCATGATGGGCCAGCATGGTTTCATTTCCTGGGATGATGAGGAAAAAGCTTGTTATACCTACACGCTCGACTGCATCGAAAAAGCCACCGCCTATATCGAAGCGAAGTATGATGTCAAAGGTGGACACGCCACAGCTTTCGGTGGTGCGAAATATTCCACACTTAGCCCCGAGCAACGCCGTGAAACCTTCGCCGCGATTCTTCCATGGTTGCGCGGCCAAGTATCTCAGCAGAAGCGGTTCATCGGCACCATCCAGGATGACGAAAAAATCCTCCGTTTCGTGAACTCCAACGACGCGGCCCGCCTCGCAGAACTCGGCACAAGCTGCCCCGACCATTTCCTGCGCACGAAAATCAAACCGCTCTACGTGGACTGGAACCCGCAGACCGAGGATGCCGCGATGTTGAAGGTCAAACTCGCCGCCGGGCTTGATGGCTATCGCGAGGATTACGCGGAATACTACGAGCTGTGCAAACACTCGAACTCGCCCGCCCTCCGCGACTCGAATCCGACCGTCGTGCTGATCCCCGGCGTCGGCATGATCGCCTGGGGAAAAGATAAATCCGAGAGCCGCGTCACTGCCGAATTCTATAACTGCGCCGTCGAAGTCATGCGCGGTGCGGAAGCCATCGATACCTATATCTCCCTGCCGCAACAGGAAGCCTTCGATATTGAATACTGGTTGTTAGAAGAAGCGAAACTCCAGCGGATGCCTGCGGAAAAGGAACTCGCCCGCCAAGTCATCATCGTGATTGGGGCTGGCTCGGGCATTGGCAAGGAAACTGCCCACCGCCTCGTCAAGGATGGCGCTCACATCGTCTGCGTGGATCTCAACGAAGCCGCCGCGCAAGCCACGGCCAAGGAAATCACCGACAAATACGGCCTCGGCATCGGAGTCGCAGGCACCGGTCTTTCCAACTGCGGCCTCGCCATTGGTCTGGCGGCTAACATCACTGACCGCGCATCGATCCGCCGGATGCTTGACGACGTCGCCATCGCCTACGGCGGATTCGACAGCATCTGCGTCACTGCGGGGATCTTCGTGCCAAGCGATACCTCCGGCCACATCCCCGACGACAAATGGGCACTCACCTTTGCCATCAACGTCACTGGCAGTTACTACGTCGCCGATGAGGCATTCAAAACTTGGAAAGAACAGGGACTGCGCGGCAATCTCGTTCTAACCACCAGTGCCAATGCCGCCGTCGCCAAAAAAGGCTCCGTCGCCTACGACGTTTCCAAAGCCGCCGGAAACCACCTTGTCCGCGAACTCGCCATTGAACTCTCACCGCTTGTCCGCGTGAATGGCGTGGCCCCGG
>JANYFB010000188.1 GCA_025362955.1 Akkermansiaceae bacterium | reverse complement strand
AAACGTTCCATCGCGAGCTGTGCGAAACATTTTCCAGCCTGTGGCCGCGCGCAATCCGATCCTCACCATGATCTTCCGTCGTCGCCCGCGACCATCGAGGAACTGCTGAGGGAGGACATCATCCCCTATACCGCGCTGATGCCCGAGCTGGACGCCATCATGCTCGCGCATGTGGATTTCCCTAACATCGATCCGCTATTTCCCGCCTCACTGTCCCCGCGCATCGTGCAGCGGTTTTTGCGGGATCAGCTCGGCTTCGACCGGCATCTCGTGCTAACAGACGATCTCGACATGGGCGCGATCACCCGGCGTTACGGCCGTGGCCAGGACGTGAAACTCGCAATTGAGGCTGGCAACGATCTCGCCCTGATTTGTCATCGCACGGAGACGGCTGAACTCGCCGCTGCCGCCATCGCCGAGCTGCCGCAGCGGATCACGAATGAGGCTTTGGAGCGCGTGGAAAAATTCCGTCGGAAGCTTCATCCACCTCTCGTCTGGTCTGAAAAAAAGTGGCAGGACACCTGCGACTCACTGGCACAGCTTGCCGCCGCTATACCAGAAATCGAAAGTCGCCAGGCGGAGGGGCCGGTGGCGGATTACTGAACGCAGATTTGAAAAATCCGGTATTGAAATTTTCCTGAATATTTAGATGCAAGGTGTCGTCACAGGCGCTAGTTTGGAAAGACACCTGTCCAATCAAAGACATACCACTATGAAAAAAATGATCCATCAGTTCACCGCAGCAGCGGCCATCTTATCCGCCACGGTCGGTTTTATCTCAGAAGCGAAAGCCAGTAAACTCTCCTTGGATGGCGCCGGCCACTACCTCCTTGGGAATACCTCCAGATACTACGGCAGAGGAACTGCTCAAAGCGGGCGCTACGTGAATCTGGGCCAAGACTATTACCACAAGATTACCTACGGGATCGACCACATCACCAATAGTTCCTTTACCACTTCTGGTACCATGAGCTTTGAGTTCTGGGCGTTGCCGTATTACTCGGCCAACAGTGGGATTGTGTTGATGACCCGTGGTCTCGATTCATTGCGTGGTGGTCAATCCGTCACCAATATTTCGCGCAACGGCCTGGGCGTTTCACTCAATGCCCGCCGCTTCCCTGAAATCAATTTGTGGGAATTGACTCAAAGTGGCTGGAATTTCCGTGACTCGCTATCGTTCACGCAGAAAAACCTGCTCTAATCGGTAAAAATGAACTTCATCATGCCGGGATCCAGTCCATCTGATCCCGGCATGTTCGCGTTCAGGCAGTTGGCCTAACAATTTTCCTTCAGCCATCATATTCATGAAACCCGTCCCACTCGCCATTGTAATTGTCACCATCGCCCTCGGAAGCGGCGCCGGTGGATATTTGTTGGGAACGAGAAAATCCGCTGGCGATCCACCACTCAGCCAGAATGGGATCGTCGCCCATACCGCCGGAAATTCGCCAGAAACGGTCAAACGAGCAGGGCTCCAAGCCGTAGTTCCCCGAGATTTGCGCGCCAGGCTCGATGGTGAGAAAAATCCCCTCCTCCGCTTCAAGTTGGCCTTACAAAACCTCGATGCATGGGTGGCAAAAGACCCGAAGGATGCCCTGAGCTGGCTGGCCAGCCAGCAACCGAGCGACCGCCGCGACGACATCATCCGCAGAGCCTTGAATCAGTATTCCGAAACCGATGCGAAAGGGGCCGCCGATTGGGCGTTGAAAAATCTCAGCGGCGCGGATCTGAATAACAGCCTCATCGCAATCGCGGACAACTGGGCGCAAGCGAGTGGACGCGAGGCCGCTGCTTGGTTTCTCGGGCTCCCTGTGACGATCGAGCGGGACGGGGCGGTGGAGAATATCTTTTTTTCCTGGGCATCTAACGAACCAGCTGCCGCGCTGGAGTATATTGCCGCGAATCCTTCGATCGGCGATCTGGCTTCCACTCTCCGCCGCGCCGCTCTAGCAGGCTGGGCGAAAAGCGATCCCGAAGGTGCTGTCACGGCCAGCCTGGCCCTGAGCAAAACTAACAACGACCCCGGACAATTTGCCAACACGCTTGCTAACTGGGCGACGATGAATCTCGAGGGCAGTTCCCAATGGTTGCTCGCCAACGTGCAGCCCGGCACCGAACGGACTGCCGCCGCAGGAGAGTTGGGCACCATTTTCGCCAGTCAATCACCCGACGCGGGAGTGGCTTGGCTGGAAAAACTCAATGCCGGTGCGGAGCGCGATGCCGCCGCCAGTTCGCTTGCGGCGGGCTGGTCAACGAGCGCCCCCGCCGCAGCGGCTACGTGGGCTGCTAGCCAGACTGCGATGACTTTCTCGCCCGAGGCGATCTCGGAAATTGCCCACAATTTTTTGATGAAGGATCCAGCGGCTTTCCAAGCTTGGCGCACTGCGTTGCCGGACGGCCCTTTGAAAACTCAAGTCAGCCAAGTAGGGAAAGTGGCGGAGGATAAATGATTGAAGCAAACGGATCATTTTCCCTCGGAGGGAATTTTGTCCAAAACCTCTTTCGCCCCGGTATGGGCGGGATTTTCTGCAAGTACTTCATCAATCAACTTCCGCGCGGCGGCGGGGTCCGGCGGGACTAAACGAAGAAGCACCTTCGCCGCCTCGGTCTTTGCCTCTAACGCTTCGATGAGCGTCGTATCTGCGGCGGCGGCAATTTCCAGTTGGGAGTCCCTAACAAGTTCCAGCTCTTTGGTCACCTCTCGGAGTTGCAATCGAATCCGATGCAGTTCGGTGAGGTCGGGGTCTTTCTTCAATGCCTCATCAAGGAGTTGGATCGCATCGGCCATTTTGGCCTCATCGTTGCCTTGCCAGAGATCCTGCATTTTCTTTCGCATTCTGTCGATTTCACCCGCCTGATCTGCTAGAGCGCGGATCTTCACGGCTTCCGGCTCGGTCATGTCAGACCCTACCGCTGCCGGTCGATCCGCGCGGCCGTCTAACACCCATGCACGCAACGGCGACCAGACGGGATCAGCAGCCGTCACTGCGGGAAAGGCATTTGGAGCGAGCCATGCATCGGGATCGATCAGCGGCTCGTTTTTTTCTGAAATCAGCCGCTCGCCGCTCATCGCTTCAAGAAACTCAGGCAACCACGGTGGCGTCACCCGCATGCTAGGCACCGGGACAAGGGCGAAACCGGTGTCTATGGAAAGAATCACCTCGCCACGGTCTGGCAACGCGTGGGGCGGCATGGCAGACGGCCCGATCTTGGGCAAAGTCGCCACCGCCAAGCCGCTTTCCGGATCCCACAGTTTGGTGATGTTTTCCATGTCCGTGCCAAGCACCCACGCATCGGAAACCCATATCACGAAATCACAGGCCGGACCTGTTTGAAAACTAACTGCCGTGGGATTTCCAGTGGTGGAATTCAAAAAACTTACCTGGTCCGAGTTGGTCAAAACGACGATGCGCGAACCATCCGGCGACCAAGAGAGCGAGTGCACGGGCGCGTTCAATTTCGCCGTGGTGTGGCCAGACGCCGGATTTCCGTCCGGTCTGAGAAAAACAATCGCCTGGCCGCCCGTCGCCGTAGCGAGGATCGAGCCGTCCGGCGACCAAGCTACCGCGCTCACTCCCTCCCCGACAGGAATCAGATTTCTAACAGCTTTACTGGCGCAGTCAATGATCATCACCCCATTGTCACGCGGTAAGGCGGCAAGCGTTCCCTGCGGATTGAATCGCAGGCTTTTCATGGATGAGTAGGAATTCTCGACCGCAGCCACCAGCGGTTCCGAGCTGGACTCGAATTTCAGAGCCTTCCGCCACTCCACCCGATAGAATTTTCCGTCCCAGCAGAGTGCTCCGAGGGATTTTCCGTCGGCTAGAAATCCCATGCCGTGGATTTTCGACGGAAAACGAACAGGCCGACTACTTTCTTTCAAGCTGTGTGTGTCAACAAATCGAACGACGCAATCATCCACACTCACGGCGGCCAAAGTCGCGCGGTCATGAGACAAGGCGGAGATCGAGGGGTAAGTGCCGCGGAAATTTCCCAGTTTCCCTGCCAATGCGGGAGGCCGGATCTGGCGCTCTTGTGCCAAGCCGTTCTCGCTTGCTAGCAGAACATGTTGGTTATCTAACCAGATCCCTGCGGAAACCGTGAAACCAGGCGAGATGGGTTCTGTCGGGATCTTACCCGTCAGCGCATCATAAACATACGCCGATGGGCTGCGCCGGACGCCGAGGAAGCTCGCCCCCTCCGGCGAGAATCCAAGCTCCGTGGGCATGGGCGAAAGATCTTTCGGACGTCCAGAAATCGTTCCCGTTGCGGTGTCCCAGACGGAGAGTCCGGTTAGGGTATCAATCACCCGTAACAAACCATTTTCAGTGAAAGAAATCCCGCTAACGACGAATTTGGATTGCAGCTCCTTGAGTTCGGGATTCGCTGGATCGCCCATTGAAACGTAGAAATAGGGAGAAGGACCAGCAAGCGCGACTTGCTTGCCATCCCTCGACCAAGCGAGTGAATGCGGGATAAGGTGGCCGAATTTCAACCGGGAGAGTTCCCTCCCATCCGCAGTAAGTCGCAGCAGCATCCCGGAGTCATTTTGGGAGGTTTTCACATCCGACAAACCGACGGCGAGCACATCACCGGCGGGATTCCAGCCCAGTACTCGGACGCCGTTAGATGCGGTATCGACTGGATTTCTAACGGATTTCAAATCCGCGAGTGCCAGAAAATGTAATCTGCCTTTGGAAGTTCCAGCAACAAATCCAGCCCCGGATGGCGATGGCGCAAGCGCGGTCACATTCGAGTCATCTACCACCCGCTCGCCTAACAACCGATGATCCGGCCGGGACCATAGATAAACTTTTTTCCCTGCTGCCGTGACGATGAATTTTCCATCCATCGAGCCGAATGCGGCATTGACCGATTCTGGATGGCGCATCACCGGCCCCACAGGAGGATGCATTTTGTGGTGAGCGAGTAGGGAATAGGCCGCCATGGCGGCACCGCTATTCTCAGGATCGGAACGCAGCGAGCGGGCCAGACAAGCGCCACAGCGGGCAAAATCACCCGCTTCACGCTCTTGCACGGCAAGCTGCAAATCCGCCTTGCTGAGGGTGCGCTGCACGGCACGCTTCTGGGACACCGCGTAACCTGCCGCTGTGACAGCAGCAATGAACAGCAGGGCAAAGACGCCGCTGGTGATTTGCAAACGCCTGACCCGTTGCTTTTGATAGGCCTGCTCGCGTCGCCGTAAATCGTCGAATCCCACACCTAACAGCCCAGCCATGAGTTTGATGATCGCGTTTTCCTTGCCATCCTTACCCTCGCGGGCATCCGCCGCGATCGGCTCAGTGCGCTCGGAAGAAAGATTTCCATCCGGCCCGAGGCGGAATCTAACTGCCTTTGGAAAACACTCCTCGTCCAAGGGGATTCCGACTTTACCATCACTCGCCCAAGGCTCGCCACCCACGATCAGGCACAGCACGCGGTCTTCACCGTGAAGCCGTTTGTATTCGATGATTTCCTTTTCCACCCACGGCGATTTCGCGCTCTTCGGTGAACAAACCACGACTAGAAACCGCGCATGACGTAGTGCTCTTGCAATCACCGCACCCAAGTCCGTCGCCGTCGGCAACTCTTCGCGATCCCGGAAAACCGGCACGAATCGTTTGGGAATGGGCGCGTCCGCTGGGCATGGCTTGCCGACGAGATCGCGAGGCATTGGATAGTTTTCCAACGACTTGTGCAGCCAATCCGCCCACACCTTGTCCGCATGGCTGTAACTGAGGAATGCCCAGTAGCGCCGCGCGTTTTCCTCGGTGTCCATGGTCGGTTATTTTCCCAGAACCCAGGAGATGTGCGGGGTGTAAAGATCGGGCTCTAGCAAGAACGAATCATGGCCCTTGTCGGAATGGACGATGATGTGCATGACTTCGATTTTGGCTTGCTCCAGATGTTTCACCAGCTCGGCCTGTTCTTCAGGATAAAAGCAGAAATCGGAATCGATTGAAAATACCAACCACCGCTGACCTGCCAGACGCGCCCGCTCGAAGAGTTCGGCTGGAGTTGCCGCGTCGCCTTCCTGCGTGGCGTCATAGCGCGACCAAAGGTCGATGATGCGGAGATAGGTGTTTGCATCAAATCGGCGGACGAATTTTTTCCCTTGATGAAGCATGTAACTCTGGAACTGGTCCCGCACTTGGTACCACGCAAGCACATCATCCGGTTGCACCACATCTTGCCGCGCGCGCGTCTCAATGGCGTCGAGATGGACAAAGGTTTTGTGAGAAATCATCCGGGCGAGCACCAGGCCGTAGAGAGGAGCTGCCGCGTCATAGTAATCCCCGCCGTTGAAATGAGGATCGTTTTCAATCGCAAGGATCTGCTCGAAAAGGATCAGGCGATTGAGAACCGTCGTTTTGAATCCCGATGCGATCACGATCACATTCTGGACGCGATCCGCAAAGCGCGTGGCGAAGGTCAGCGCCACCAAACCGCCTACCGACGGGCCGACCACCGCATGAAGGACATCAATGCCCAAATGATCTAACAAACATACGCAGACCTCCACCTGATCCGCTGCCGACACTGCGGGGAACGAGGAACCCCAAGGCTTTCCCGTCTCGGGATTTAGTGAGGCGGGGCCACTGCTGCCATAACAGCCGCCGAGGTAGTTCGCGCAGATGACAAAAAATTTATCCGTATTGATGGCCTTGCCAGGACCGATCATCGCCTCCCACCAACCATCGTGCATTTCCGGTTGCCAAAGCTCGCCGACGCCTTCAATGCGCGGATTGAAGCCCACGGCATGATGGGAGCCAGAGAGTGCATGAAAAAGAAAAATTGCATTCGAGCGCTCAGGATTGAGTTCGCCCCAAGTTTCGTAAGCCAACGTGATTCCTGGCAACTGTCCGCCATCCCGCAGCTTCACAGGCTCGGCCGGACTCCCGGTCTGAAAAAATTGGGTGCGAATTGCGTCAGGCATGACGGAGCCTAAGCCGCGTCTGGCATCCAAGGCAAGGATGACGGGGAATCGCCCTGCGGCCATTACTGCCGGTCCATGCATTTTGATTCTCAGCTCAATATGGATTCAAGTTCGTCCATGCTCCACCCTGCCGCGTCGCCGACTCCATGGTCGTCGATAACGGAGGCAAGTTCGCGTTTTTTCGCTTGGAGCCGCACGACTTTTTCCTCGACCGTTCCCCGGGTGAGCAGCCGGTAAACAGTTACTGGGCGGGTCTGGCCGATACGGTGGGCACGATCCGTCGCTTGGGCTTCTGCGGCAGGATTCCACCACGGGTCGAAATGGACGACCGTATCCGCTGCGGTGAGGTTGAGGCCATAACCACCGGCCTTGAGGCTGATGAGAAACACTGGCGGGCCATCGGTTTGCTGGAATTTATCCACCAATTGCTGGCGATTTCGAGACTGACCATCAAGGCGCAAACTTTCCCACCGGCGCTCGGAAAGGCATTTTTCGATCTCCAACAATTGTTTCTGAAATTGACTGAATACCAGCATTCGGTGATTTCCATTTTGCGCTTCTTCGATCAATTCGAGCAAGCGTTGGAGCTTGGCCGAGCGCCGGGCGACCATCAGTTGACTGAATTTTTCGTTGCCCAGCAGCGCAAGGTCGCAGCAAGTCTGCCGCAGACGAAGAAGGGCGGTAAGCATCTGCATCCGCGCTGCCCCCTTGTTGCCGGAATCGGCGATGGCATCGACTCGCTTGCGGCCTTCCACTAACAGCTCTTTATAGACGGATTGTTGGTCAGGACTGAGATCGCAGAATTCGTCGATGAACAGCTTCGACGGCAATTCGGGAGCCACCTGCTCTTTCGTCCGGCGCAGGAGGAAGGGCGAAATTTTGAGGCGCAATCGTTCCATTACCGCACCGGGGGAGTCACCCGTCGCCAAGGGCAATTCGTAGCGATCTTTGAAATCCTCCCTTCTACCAAGCCATCCCGGCTGGATGAAGCGGAAAATCGACCAAAGATCCTTCACCCCGTTTTCGATGGGTGTTCCGGTCAGCGCGATCCGGCAGGTGGCTTGCAATTTCGAAATCGCCTTGGCATGGTCGGTATCGGGATTCCGCATCAAGCTGGCTTCATCGACCACCACCGCCAAGTAATCGCGTTTGAGGTGGTAGGCCAAATCCCGGGCAAGTGTGCCGTAGCTGGTGAGGATCACATCGCCGGGCTGAACCTTATCCCGCTCTTGATCCCGACCCGCTCCATGGAGGATTCTGACCGTCCGGGCAGGAGCAAAACGGGCAAACTCGGCTTTCCAGTTTCCAAGAAGAGAGGCGGTCGCCACCACCATCACCACTCCCGGACTCTTCTCCGTATCCTCAAACAATCGCTCCATTAAAGCGATTGTTTGAACTGTCTTTCCGAGGCCCATATCATCGGCCAAAAGAGCGCCGCCAAAG
>JANYFB010000182.1 GCA_025362955.1 Akkermansiaceae bacterium | reverse complement strand
CACGCAGATCAGCAAAGAGTTGCATCAGATCCGTGGCATCACGGAGCGATGGAGCGTGGACCAACGCTGGACGCTGCTATTGACGCGCCTGTTGCGTCGCTGGCTGGGCGGGAAATGGCTGCCCGGTCTGCCGGACGAGGGCGCGCTCCTGCTCAGCGGGTGAAAACCGATCCCTTTGCCATCATCCGGACCCGCCATCAAACGCCTTGCTCAAAGGTGCCCCACGAACACGCCCATTTTCCTTTTTAGGATTAGAGTCCAATCATGATCGAAGTTCCACTTGCGCGCATTCCTGAGGAGCCCGGTGCGGTAATTCCGCACGCCGGGATCTGCGAGGGGGACGTCAGGCAACTGACGTTCCTACCTTAATCGCTTCCTGCTTTTGGATTTGGCCGATTCACTGGTGGTGGCCGGAACATCGGACTCGATGGGTGTACCCTGAACGCTGTCAGCGGGGGACGGGGATGTGCGCTTTCGGGACATAGTGCTAGTCTATGAAAGCGCCCGTTCCTTCGGGTGGTCAATCAGCGATTTCGAAGAAGCCCGTTGCCTCAAAAGGCGCGCCCCATAAAAAATTTGGCTCTGTTAGGAAATAGGAGCGCACCTTCAGCCACCTTTCAAAACGCACGGAGCACTCTTGTAAACTGATTCAAGCCAGGGTCAACTAGGTCGGAAATTCGCCGCATGCTTCATTCAAATGAAATTCAATGGCCATTTGCTAATGCACTTAAAGAGAACGACTTGAGAAAATTATTCTCTTGTGCGTGAGGAAAATTGGGGGAGTTCGGCGGTATGTCCCGCCGCGGAAGCGCCTCTATATCATTCTCCCCGGCACCAGTGGGTGCCAAGGGATGGGTGACGTTGCCCGCGCTGGCCACTGCCGACCAGATCGGAGCCGCGCTCAATGTCACCGCTCGAACGGTTTTGTATTGGGGCGAAGCCGGCACAATTCCCACGGCACTCCGCTGCGGAAGGATCGTCCGATTTCACCCCATGGCGGTGGCGAGGGCGCACGGCATCACTGTTCCTGGGTTCGATGTCTCGGAATCCAATGAGATCGGTGAGACGTGCCGGACTCCTGCTCCAACTCGGCATGCACAAGGTGCCATTAGCTAACCCCAACTTCGGAACTTTCCGTCCTACACCACAACCGATTTGGCAGCATTGAAACTCTGCGGAAGCACATACGAGGTTATCCCCGATCTTCCTCCCAGCGGTTTCGCGACGGGAGGCAACGATGTCGATGAAGACTTGCCCCGGGTGATCGCCAAGGACGGTGGTTGTACTGACGAGGAAGCTGGCGCACTGTTGATGAAACTCCGGCAGGTGAAGGAGCGGATGCCCAAGATGGATCGGGACGTTTTCACGATCAACCTCGCGGGACGAACCCGGAGTATTCCGCGGAATTCCGTGGAGTTGGCGGTCCAGAGTTTGGTGGCGAAAACCTGCGCGGAGGCGTCGCGATTCCTCAATGATTTCCGGGAAGTAACGGGACGGACGGACACTCCGGTAATACTGGCTGGCGGGGGATCCAAGTTAGTGGGGATGAAGGAGGCACTGGAAGAAGTGGTCGGTGAGGATCGGGTGTTTATCTCGAACGATGCCGAATATGCAATTGCACTTGGTGCCGCCCTAGCTGGTAGCAAGAGCCGTAAATCTTTTACCACCGAGCTGAAGGATTCTCGCGGCATTGCCATAATAAAACCTAACGAAACACAAATGTCTCCAGTAGACGTCGGAATCGTTAAAATTCCTGTAAAGCCACCGAACCCAAAACCATCTTTACCTACTGGTGGGTTAATGCGTGATCTGCCGACTATATCGAATGAGTTCAGGAATCCTGCCTCTCCGGCGAAGAGAGCCGTTGAGCTGGAACTCAATGACAGGTTCCTTAGCCGGGGTAAAAGCAGTTCGATTCTTCTGCTTGAACTGGAGTCTATCATATGCAGTTGTCTAACTTTAGATGTGCAGCGACAAAGGGTTACGAAAGACATGTTTTGTGCATGCGAACTCGAAGCAAATTCGGGAAATTTTCGTGCAATGGCGTTGCTAGGCTCTTGCTACCGTGGCGGGTTACAAGTCGTGCTGGATTTGGAAAAGGCGTTCAATACGAGTTGGGAGTCGGCAAATCATGGAGACACGTATGGGCAACTCGACTTAGGATGGAGCTATCTTGAAGGCTTGGGCGTGCCTGTAGACTGCGCTAAGGCAGTAAAGTGGGGTTCTTCGTCGTCAACGCATGACGGAATGATGGCGGAGTTTAAGTTCGAGGTAGTCAAGATCACGGAAGCCGCAGGCTTTGTGAACCATCCTTGAGACGAGATTGTTGAACCCTTCGATAAGCCCAGAGGTGAGTCCGTGTTTTACAAATCTACAAACTCTCTTGCTGTGTTGTGTGAAGCTTTTTGCAAGCCGCTGGAAGGAAGCGAGTCCGCTGGCGTTGGCCAACTCACACCAAGTCTCTAAAGCCCGCATCGCCCATCCAATTGCCTTGTAGCTGAAGATTTCTCGGAATTGCTCTTTAAGGATGTATGCGGTGCTGATGGTTTTGTTGACTTCAAGGAGTCGGTCGAGTTTTTTGTGTCCATCGGCATCGAGTTTCTCTTGGTTGGCGAGTATCAGATAGCGTTGCCCCTTCAAGAGAGTCCGGTCTTCTTTGCTCGCCTTTGCACACTGGGAGCGACGCACTTCGTCAACGGCTTGGTTGACGTTCATCACCAAGTGGAATCGATCATAAACCATGTCCGCATTGGGAAGCCAGGCCTCCACGGCAGCTTGGTAGGCACCTGAACGATCAATCCCAACAACCTCAATTCCCGCCCGCTGTTCTTCGGTGAGTTGCTCGAAAAAGGCTTCGACGGATTCCTTTTTTCTCCCCTCCTGCATGTGGAGGAGTTCTCCGGTCTCGCCGTTGAGGATGATGGTGACATAGCAGTGCCCCTTGCGGACGGACTTCTCGTCAATGAGGAGCTTTTTCAAACCATCGAAACAGGGGGGCGGTGTATCCTCTTTCAAGACGATTTTGTCGTAGCGGCGCACCGTCGCATCGCTGATCTCGAACATGGCAGCCACTTGGGAATTGGTTGCGACGCTGGCCCACGCACTCACCATTTTCATCAGCCGCCGCGTTGCTTGGCAGTTGGGATGAACTTCCTCTGGGCAGGTCGTCACATATCGGTCGCAGGTCTTGCAAAGCCCCTGCACGGTGGGGAAGGTTAGATAGACAATTGAGCCATGAGTCATGGGGCAATCCATCACGGCTCTGCGCCCAGCTTTGTTGCGAGGAAGCCACTGTTGGCAGTGCGGACACCTTGGGCCGGAACGCCTGTCGAATTCGAGGTTGATTTGCCCTCCGATTTCCTCGAACTTGATTCCTGAAATGACATACCCCTTGAAAGGAGCTACAACCTTGATATTACCGACATTCACACCCGTCCAAGGCCACCCTGACAAGGGGATGTCACCTCAAAAATGAGCTGATTCCGTCATGCAATGGCGACGAAGAACCGGTTTTTCGGGCTACAATGACGACATCACTTATTCATTTGGAACGAACAATTGGTTGCTCAATTACAACGACTCAATCAAGGGCAGCAACTTTGCCTCAGACGCCACCGGTGATCAATACGTCACCCTGACCTTGGTTCCCGAGCCAGACGCCGGGCTTCTTGGCAGTCTCGGGCTGCTTCTACTCATGCGCCGGAAGAGATGAATCTGTTATGTATTTCATGGAAGGGGAAAGGCACGATGCCAGATACGCGGCGGTTGGTGCTCACTCTGCGGGTGACCCGCAAAACGCCTCCGGGTATTGGCCTTTCGCCCCCCCGTGGATACGTCTATAGCATTCTGCAGCCATTTCGGCTGGCTTTGGTAGCTTCCGGCACCGCAACACTGTCGTTGGATTAGCGGGAACGGGTTCTAGCTTCTTATGACAAAGGTGAAGGCACGCCCGACCAGATCGCACGCCGCTTCCGGGTATCATTGGGCATCGTAAAGAAGCTGCTCAAGCAGCGGCGCAAGACCGGTTGCATCATAACTTCGGTCATCAAATCCACGGAGGCCTGCTGCCCTCTCCTGAAGACATCGTAGCCATAAATGATGAAATAAGCGGAAACGACTGAGAGCTTCGAACCATCGTAAGCAGGGTCCGAACCACAACTGGGCAATTCTGTCAGCGTCGTAGCAGAGGAGTCATAGCAGTCATAGCATTTAGCTTAATAAACTAGGCATGGGCATTTCTTCGAACCGTTTAGTTCCGAGCGCAGGTAGCTGTTCGAAAACAAAGACAGGACTCGGCTGGTGTCTTCCCAGTAAAAGCACAGGGTCGCGGTGATCTTCTCTTCGAGAGCCTCCAAGGTCGGCCATGCCTTATTGCAGATGGTATCCTTCACGATGTCCCAGAACTTCTCAACCGGGTTCAGTTCGGGGCTGTATGCCGGCAGGGTGATGATCTTGAGGTTTCCGGGCAGCTCGCCGCCGCCATTGCGGTGATGGAAGACCGCGCCGTCTCCGATGACCACATGGACCGCCGCCTCATCGCTCGCGGCTATCTGATGGAGAAAATGCACATCCACCTCCTTGTTGACCGTCGGCGAATACAGAAACTCGCTTGCGCCACCACCCACTTCGAGCGCTCCAAACAGATAGCCCCATTCGAAGCGACGTTCCACGGGAGTAATCACCCTAACTCTTTTAAGCGACCAGACGCGCCGCACCAAGGGGTGGAGTCCGTAGCGCATTCCATCGTAAACCTAGAGCTTGATCTTGCCACCCGCAGGTATTTCCAACTTCTGGATGTTCTCCGCAAGCGTGATCCTGAACGCGCTCGCCGCCTCCTCATCCTTCTTCAAATGGCATGGGCGGGCGACCTTGAGCCGCCCTCCGAGCTTTCCCAGATGATAGTAGATGGAGTTGGTTCCGAATTGGATGCCGTGCTTCTCCTTGAGCCAAGCTTCGGCTTGGCCGGCAGTCCGGAATTCTCCCGCCCTGAGCATTTCGGTTAGCCCGGCTTTGGCTTCAGCCGTCATTTTTCCCTTTTTTCCCGAACCCTCTCCACGCGTCAGAAGGGCTTCGATTCCACCATTCCGGAAGAGCTTGACCCAATCGTTGATGCTGTTGCGATGACGCCCGACCAGGTGAGCCACCGCCGCGATTTCCGAGTCTCCCTCAAGCAGAAGCTTGATAACCAGAAGCCGCTCCTTTTTCCATCCCGTCCTTTCAACCCGGTGCATTCTGACGACCTCTGCGGCCTCGCTCTTATAATCAATTTTGCTTCGTCTCGAACTCATGCGCTCTGTTTAAGGCAATTCCACTCAAGCGCATAAAATATTGTGCTAAATGGTATTAGGGAACGTTACTGGAGCAAGTCGGCGTGAATGGGAAAATTTGGTGCAGGTGATGGGAGGAGAAAGCCAACCACAGATGGACAGGATGGACACAGATGAAGAGGATCACTCAATTTTCCGTCTCTTTAGCTTGGCGATCTTGGCGCCTTGGCGGTTAGATCCTCTTCATTCTGGATTCTTCAGCGCCTGAGCATGTCAAGAGCGCTGGTGGTGCCTGTTGCTGGGAAAATCAGTTGGGTGCGGGCTGGCACGGGATTGCCATTTTTTCCCGCCTCTTTGGGGACGGGGGTGGGGGTGACTTGAAAAATAGGATACGCGGAGTAGCCGGGTGCATCACTCCGGTCGGAATATTTTTCACCTTCTTCTTCGATGAAAAGGTAGTCGCTAAAGAGTCCGCCGTAATCGCCTATCAAAACCTCCAGCTTCATCAAATCGCCGCGGCGGACTTTAAACCAAACGCCACCTCCGAGTTTCCAACCGGCTGGGCCGGCAGGACCAAGGTCCGCCGAGGTATTAGCCGTAGAGGAAATAGCGGTGCTGAAATCGAAAACATTGGTTCCATTCAACCGCACTAACATCACGTTATCGCCGAGGCCAATAAAACGGAAGGTGCCATCTTTCGGGGCGATCGCACTGCCTTTGTAGTGGACGATCCAGCCGCAACCCACGCACTTCTTTTCTTCGCCAAAAGCTTTCGCTGCCTCATTGGAATTCCCATTGGGGACGTAGAGTTGAGTCGCGATAAGAGGCTTTTGGCTGCGATAGTATTTTTCTAACAAGCGAGTGTCCCAGTTCTCGCCGAATGCCCTGAGGATGCTCAGGTATCGCTCGCCCAAGGATATCCCATTGTTGGCCATGGGTGCGAGTTCGGTGGGCGTGCCATCTTTGTTTTGTTTGAGATCGTAGAAAAAGCCCATCAGACCCGCGCCGCTGCGGGCGCCGAACATGGTGAGTCCTAATCCGCCCGCGCCGCCACCGACTCCCATCCCGCTGCCATTTCCAAAACCGAGGCCGCTGCCGAAGCCTGCGCCACCCATGCCAGCCATGCGACCCGCGACGAACTGAGTGCTGGCGCTGGGAATTGCTGGCATCTCAGGAAGCGTGATTTTTGCCGCGAGTCCGGTGACGGAGATCCGCTTCGCCTGTGCAGGTGAGCCGCCGGCGTTTTTCTTTTTTTGCAGGGAAACTTGGTGCTCCAATGCCCGCTTGCTAGGACTGGCCGTCGGCGGACCGGCGGCGAACTGGAGTTTTCGCTTCGCCTCATACCTCTGCACCACCCAGTAACCGGCACCGAGAGCGACGATCAAATGCAGGCCGATGGAAACAGTTAGGAAGGTGGCTGAAAAGGCTTTGCGCTTGGATTTCCTAGGGGAGGGAGCAGGTAGCGATTCTAACAAATCAGGCGCAACCGCTTGGACAAGCGGTTGCAAGACTGGCTCGGCAATAACGGTTTGAGGAACGGGCAGGGAAGCCGATCTTGGACTCACCGACCGGGGCCCTGGAACTGCTTTGGCAATCGCCACCGGCATAGGCGCTGGCGTTGGCACTTCGGGCATCACAGGCTCTTTGAGCACCGCAATTGCTTCTAGGAGTTGCTTGCGTTGTCCAAGCGAGGTGATGCCCATTTCACGAATGTCATCAGCTGTTAGACTTGGCAGCATCGCTAAAGAAATATGATTCTCAACGAAGGTCGGCGCGAGCTCAGCGAGACCGTTGCGTTGAAGCCATGATTGGATCGGGTCGGGTGGGGTCATTCTTCTTCCTCACTAAGGGTGAAAGTGACATTGCTGATTTCCGCGTAAGCAAGCGCGTCCAAGGTATCGACGACACGGGCATACTGGGCTTCCGGCTCGCTGATGATCGTGACGAGAACGGGAGTTTTTGCAGCGTCGCTGCTTTGTTTAAGACGCATCAGAGAAGCCGTTAGGCGTGGCATTTGGCGGGTGCCTACGGGATCCATCGGCTCGTCGTTTAAAAGCACCTCGCCATTGACGGCGATGTTGATGATGATCTCGTCAGTGAAATCAACGCTCTTGGTGGTCTCAACTGTGCCGGGGAGTTTCTGGTTCAATTCGTTTTCCACTTTTACGGCACCGGCCATGACCATGAAGAACAGCATGATGACGAAAACGACGTCGATCATCGGGGCAATCTGGAATCCCAGATTGCCGTCACCATGAGCGTTGGGGTCGAAGCGTTTCATTTTATTCCTTGTTAGCGGTAGAAAACGAGATGTCGCCGATGCCAGCCTCAGCAGCGGCATTCATCACCAGCGCGACGCTGCGCGCGGTGCCTTCACGATCGCCGCGGATGACGACGCGGTAGTCAGGGTTATCGCCTTTGGCACCGACTTTTTCACTAGCTTTTTTCGCCTCGGCCAGCGCCGCGCTGAGCTTTGCCATGTCCTCGAATGGCTTGTCATCAAACGTGTAGATGGCTTTCTTTTTATCCGCTTCCCACCGCACGTTGACGATAGCTTCAGAGCGAGTGTTATCCTTTTTAATGCCATGCGCCGCCACCGGTAAGGTGATACTCTTTTCTACTTTTAAGACCTGCGCGCTGGTGATGCTCATGAAAAAAATGAGCAACACTAACAGCACGTCGATCATCGGAGCGATTTGAAACTCCGGGTCGCCTGGACTGCCTCCGCCTCCGCCTGCCATAATTTGTTAGTTCTAGATTGGGTTTTGAGTTGCTAGATTCAGACGTAATTCTGTTGCTCGGTGGCGACCCACCATTCGGGATCTGCGGCGACGATTTCCTCGTCACCGATGTGCGCTCCTGCGAACTTGTCATACGGCATTTTGCGCAACATGACAGCAAGAGTGTCTTGGATGTCGTGAAGGACTTTGGCACCCCGGTTGCGCAGCCAGTAATACGAACCGAAAGCGGGGATCGCGATGAATAGGCCGGACGCCGTCGCCACCAGCACTTCCCCGATCGCGGCAGACAAACCGCTGGGGTCGCCAATGCCCGATGAACCGAGGACAGCAAATGCGCCAATCATCCCGGTGACGGTTCCTAACAGACCAATCATTGGCGCGCAAACACCGATGACGGATAGATAACTCACGAAGGTCTGGATGCGGGAATTTTCCTTGGTCATCTCACTGATGATGGCTTCCTCAGTGGCAATTTTACCTTCTCCGAGACAGCTAATCGCCACCCGCGCAACATTTGAAAACGCAGAGTCCTTTCCTTTGCAGAAGTTGTAGGCGTCCACGTATTTTCCGTGACGAAACAGGTTCTTAACCGTTTGGACTTCTGCGTCAGGAAGCATCTTCTTTGGGGAGGTGATGCGGATAAAACCGTCCCCGATAAGATAGAGCGTAAGCATCGAGCAGGCACCGATTGGGAACATGACCCAGCCCCCTTCTTTGACCTGTTCCCAGAGCGTTTTGGTATGAATGGCGGGAGCGTCACCCGGTTTGGCGGCAGGTTTGGCATCCGCCGCATACAATGCGGTGCTTGCGGCGAGAATGAGAGCGAATGATAAAGCGAAACGTTTCATAATGTTAGATTAAAAAGGGGTTAGGGTTCTTTGGCTTCCTGGACGGCGGTCCGGCGGCGCTGCCATTCCGGCAACAGTGATTGGGCAAGTGAAATCTCGGGAGTGTCGGGACGCGTCTTGACCAAGGTTTCCAGCGTGGCGATGGCCCGATCATAGTCCTCCATGCCGTAGTAAGCTTGCGCGGAGCCAAGCTGGGCGATGCCGCAAAATGCTGTTTCGTCCGGCAGGAAAACCGGCAGCTCCAAAAAGGATTTCAACGCTTCCTCAAACTGCTTCTTTTCTAACTGCAAAAGCCCGCGGGTGACGGTGATCGCCGATTTACTGGCAGGCTTTGCCACGTTATTTCCTACGGATTCCAGCATCGTCTCTGCGCCGTAGCGATCGCCTTTGCGTGCCGAAACCAATGCGCGCAGTGCTTTCGCATCCCGTAGGAGGTCCGGTTTTTTTGTTTTCTCCATAGCGATGGCGATCTTGATGGCTTCATCATCCTTTCCCGTGGCCACCAAGATGTGTGATTGCAGAACTAACAGATCTGACCAATAGCTGCCGGGCAGAAGGCCAAAAGTTTCACTCGATTTTAATGCGGCTTCAACACTGCTCAACATGGTCGATCCCTTGCCTGCGGCGAGCAATTCTGGGGCGGTTTTCAGAACGGGCGGTAGATCGCATTCGACCTTCGTGATCTCCGTCATCGGCGTTCCCGGTCCGGCCGCTGCGGTGTCACCGTTAGGCAGCACGGATAGTGAAATGAGGTCTCCT
Source organism: Akkermansiaceae bacterium (assembly GCA_025362955.1). Classification (GTDB taxonomy): domain Bacteria; phylum Verrucomicrobiota; class Verrucomicrobiia; order Verrucomicrobiales; family Akkermansiaceae; genus Luteolibacter. The sequence goes on along the minus strand of JANYFB010000182.1, from coordinate 3,838 downwards.
TGGCGGAGAAAACCCTTGCCGCTGATGGTCTGGCCGTTTTTGAGCACCAGCGAGTCCGCGTGGAGACCGGTGGAAAGAAGCAAGAGCAAGGTCACTGGCCGGCGGCTCATTTGGATCGAGTCTTTCATGGTGTTTCCCCCCATTTTGTCATAAGCTCGCGCGCTTCCAATTTGACTTCATAGCCTAACTTTTCGTTGTTGATTACTTCCTTCAGATGCGCGACGGCCTCCGAGCGCTTACCGAGCCTATCAAAGCATTGCGCGGCTTTGATGTAGGCCTTCTCCACCCATGGGATATATTTCTGATAGGCCACAAACACGCGTTGGTATTGTGCGACTGCTTCTGCTAGGTGTTCCTGCCGTTCTTCCACCATGCCCAGATAGAATACTGACTTGGCTGTTGCTTCCCCGCGCCATTCTCTAGTGCCCGCCACTTGCTCGAAGATTTTTTTTGCCTCGGGATAGCGACCATTTTCCATCATGGCGATCCCCAGTCCCAAGGTGCTTTCCTTTACCTTGCCGCCCGCATATTCATCCACTGCTAGAGTGTATAGCTGAAGCGCTGTTTTAAAATCGCCCTTCGCCAGAGCCATCTCTCCAAGACCAGAGTAGGCATAATCCAGCCATGCGCTTTTGAGAAAATTTTCTTTAAGATACTGATAGAAAACCGATGCACCTGAGTCGTCTTTTTGATGTTGTAAAAAATCCCCTGATAGAGCTAACAGTTGCGGGCTTAGGATCTCCGGGCGGCTTGCCGCAATCTCCCGCATCAAGGCATCCGCCTCTTCCTGCTTCTTGAGCAGCTTCAGCAATTCGATCCGCACAAATGACAGGCGCGCCTTGCCGCTGGCGTCTGCGATGGCAGCGAGCGGTCCGATTTGCTTTTCTAACTCCGCCATGGCATCCCAAGGCGGTAATGGCGGCGGTGCGGGCGCTCCCGGTGGTGGGACGGCCTTACCATCCTTGTCTAGAACTGGCGCGGGCTCTGGCGCTGGCGGCGGTGCGAGGGGTCGCGGCCGTTTCCAGCAAAGCTGGGCGAGCTGTTGCAAGAGCATCTCCACAGATTCGTTTTTATAATTGTTCAGGCAGCGCTTGAGCTGCGTGACGGCAATCGCTTTGGCTTCATCTACCTTGCCTTCGCGCGTCTTTGCCTTGCCGATCCAATAGATGCCAGCGACAACGCTTGGATGATCTGGACTTCGTTCGACAAAGTCCTCCCACAGTTTCGAGAGTTGTTCGAAATCACCGAGTTTTTGCAGCAGCTTGCTGGCCTCGTTAAGCGAATAGTTGAGCACCTCATCAGTGGCAGCATTTTTCGATGCCGCCATGTAAGCTTCAGCGGCCTCCTTGGTTTTTAACTGGGCTGCTAGACAATCTCCCTGCAACGAGAGGACTTCGGGTGCCATGATTCCAACGGGATGATCTTTTTGCCACTTCGCTACGTCGGCGAGCACGTCATCGTAAAGGTTGGCAGCGTATTTGCAGATCATCAGACGATACTCTGCATCCTCGGTAAACTGGCTGGTGGGATAGTTTTTTAGAAAGCCTTCAAGGATTGGCCAAGCCTCCTCGTATTTGCCCTGAAAAACCGGAATGATCGCCGCGCGGTAGCAGGCTTCCTCAATCGCGCCGCCCTTCGGGAATTTGCTGATATAACGATTGTAGGTGGTTAGCGCTTCATCCAATTCGCCCAAATTAAAATGGGCACTTGCGAGCATGAGATACATCTGGTCGATAAAACTGCTATTCGGATAGGTATCGACAAGCGTTCCAAAAAGAGTGGCAGCTCCCTTGATGTCGCCACTCTGCATCGTGACTGCGCCCTGCACGTAAGCCACCGTCGAGGAGTTATCGCCTTGCGGAAATTCCTTTAGATAGAGTTCGCAGGCTTTTTGGCAGGATTTCACCCGCATGAGGTCCGCATAGCCGAGCACGTTACCGTAGAGTGCCGCTTCCTTTTCCTTGCTCGCTTTCGGATAGAGTTGAATCAAGCGATCATTCACGAGAATGGATTCCCACAGCAGATGACGGCCATACCAACAGCGGGAGCTTCGCAGCAGCAAGCCGGGCATGTAGTCTGGCAGTTTCTCAAACTCTCCTAACAAACTTTTCGCCTGTTCCAGCACGGTCTGAAGTTCGGCGTTCTGGCTGAGCATGGTCACATCGCCCTGCGGATTGCGTGCCGCCGCCGCTTTGTTCGCTGCGATGCGCCGCTCGAGCGATTCGATGCGCTGCTTTTGATATGCCTTCACCTCGTCCGGTGGCATCACATGCAGATAGGTGCGGGATGCTTTTTCAAACTGCTCCTTAGCCGACTGCGCGTCTCCCAAGCCGACGATGAGAGCATTGAGTTCCACTAAATTCTCTACAAATTGCCTGCTTGCGGTGAGCTGACCTAACAGGATTGCGAGCTTATCCAACTCACCGGCATCGGATCTTGCCTTAGCTAACAGCAAGGCCGCACCCGCCCGTCCTGAGTTGGTGATGCCATCAGCGATCAATTTCTCAATCACGGCGATCATTTCCGCGGTCTTGCCAGTTTCCTTAAAACACTGCGCCTGAATCGTTAGCGATTGCTCTCGCATGGATGGAAATTTCTCCATCTCTGCGAACAGCTGCGCCGCCTTTTCGAAGTCCTTGCTCATGAACGCGGCTCTAGCAATTGCCAAGCGCGCGAACGGCACCCTCTCGGACTTCGGATACTCCGTCACGAATCGCTCGAAGGCCGAGATGGCTTTTGCATAATCCGGTAGATTGAAGGCCGCCGCGCCGATCGTATAATAGACCGGTTCCAGCCGTGGCTTCTGTGATTCCACCGCTTTTTTATCCGGGTAGGCCTCGCAAATCGAAATCACTTTCTCCATTCTGGAAATCGCGCTTGCCCAGTCGCGCTTTTCAAAAGCAATGATCGCGTCATTGAACGCGTCCATCATGTTATTGGCCGTTTCAATATCGGACTGGCCCGGCGATCCGGCTTGCTCCGCGTGCACTGACACCGGAAGGCCCACCCACAACATGCCACAAATCGCGGCGAGACTCCACAGTCGGCTCGTTGTGGATTGAATGATAGATCCGAAGGTCACGCTTTGGTTGATTTTTCGATGGTTGCCAAGCTGGAAGCGGGTGGAAAAGCTGGAGTTGTTTATCCGTCCCAGCATCGGAGAAAATAACGCCTATACTGAGCTGCCAGACTCCATATTTCTTCAGCGCTGTAAAGGGAATTTTCTCCAGGCCTTTAGACCGCGCATTGCGCCAAGTAGAATGACACCGGCGGGCGGATGCTGAATCCGCTTGAGTTGGTCGTTGCGCCAGAAAGAATGACACCCGGATGAAAACACTATCTGGGATCATGAGTCATCAAAGCAAAGAAGAGTATCTGGAGAGCTGCCGTCGGCGTTATCCGAGCAGGAACCGTGCGGGAAGAAGCGCAATGATCGACGAGGTCAGCGACACGCTGGGCTGGGATCGCAAGCACACCATCAAAGCCCTCAACGGCCAAGTCACGCTCGGCAAACAAGCCAAGAGACGGGGATCCAAGCCCCGTCACGGCGTGAAGGGACAAGCCATTATTGCGGCGATCTGGAAGCATAGCGAGCAACCCTGCGGCACTCGCCTCAAGCAAACTTTACCGCTGTGGATAGACAGCTATCAAGCCCGGCACGGAGATATTGATGACGCCACCCGGGCGAAAATTCTCAGTTATACCATTTAGCTTAATAAACGGCTCTTCAGCAAAATCTGTGGGTGAACTTTGGCTCGGGTAGATCTCCAAGTGTGTGATAGAGAGAGGTTTGTAGCAGATGGAAACTGCGGTAACCGTAGGCTTTTCTCATACACAG
>JANYFB010000178.1 GCA_025362955.1 Akkermansiaceae bacterium | reverse complement strand
CTCGCCCGCATCATCCAGCTCGTCGGAGAGGCGGAGGAAAATAAGCCGCCCACCCAGCGCTTCGTGGATCGCTTCGCCGCGATTTATACGCCTGCGGTTTTCGTGGTGGCGATTCTTGTCGCCCTCGTTCCGCCGCTGCTTCTCCATCAACCGTGGCCGTTCTGGATCTATCGCTCGTTGGTATTGCTCGTCATCTCGTGTCCGTGCGCCTTGGTCATCGCCACGCCTGTTAGCATTGTTTCCGGCCTCACCGCGCTTGCGCGCCGGGGCGTGCTCGTGAAAGGCGGCGTGCATTTGGAATCTGTTGGAAAACTCCGCGCCCTCGCCGTGGATAAAACCGGCACCATCACGCGGGGCAAGCCGCAGATAGTCGCCATCATTTCCCGTTCCGCTCTATCCGAAGACGAAATCCTCATCCGCGCCGCCTCCATCAATGCCCATTCGGAGCACCCCCTGGCCACCGCCATCACCGAGGCGGCCCGCGCGAAAAATCTAACCCTCCCGGAAGCCACGGATTACACCTCGGTCACTGGTCGCGGTGCCCGGGCCACCATCGACGGTCACCCGCATTTCATTGGCAATCACAAGCTCATCCACGAAACCGGCCTCTGCGGTCCGGAGGTTGAGGCAGTGCTCGCCAGCATCGAGGAAAAAGGCCAATCGCTCGCCGTCATCGGTCATTCCCCGCACGAGGGCTGCGCGGGAGAAATCCTAGGCATCATCGCCATCGCCGACACTCTGCGCCCGGAAGTCGTAGAAGCCCTGCGCCTCATCCACGCCGCAGGGATCGAAAAAGTCATCATGCTCAGCGGTGACAACCAGCGCACCGCCACCGCCATCGCCAAGCAAGCAGGCATCGACGAAGCCATCGGCGATCTCATGCCCGAGCAAAAGGTCGAGCACGTCCGCAAGCTCGTCAGCCAATATCGCAACGTCGGCATGATCGGCGATGGCGTGAACGACGCGCCGGCCCTCGCAGTCGCCACCGTCGGCTTCGCCATGGGAGCCATCGGCAGCGATACCGCCATCGAGACGGCGGACATCGCCCTGATGAAAGACGATCTCACGAGAGTCGCGGAAACCGTCCTGCTCGGCCGCCGCACGCTCGCCATCATCCGTTTCAACGTCCTCTTCGCCCTCGGCATCAAGGCGGTGGTTCTCACCCTTGCCTTCATGGGCATCGCCGGTCTATGGCTGGCCATCCTCGCCGACACCGGCGCGACCCTGTTGGTGATTTTAAACTCGCTGAGGCTTTTGTCAGCCGGACAACTAACAAAAAGCAAGACATCCGATAAGATGTCTTGCTCCGGCTGACTCATCGGCGGTGTCAGAAGTGCCTGCGGCAGCTTAGATTAATCCGCGGAACGATCACGGGAACGACGACATGGGGATAACTATATTTATATAGTGGGGCTACATAACGTGGGGGGTAAATGGGTGCATACAACGGCGCACGGTAGGCATATTTTGGGCCATAAGAGTGGTATCCAGTACGAATCACAGTTGACGCATAAACGCGGCCTTTTACGTAAACAGTGGAGACACGGGGATGAACTATGGCACAATGAGATGATAGATGACGCTGTTCCGCTTGCAGAGTGCTGGGGGACAGCACAGCGAAAGCGCTCAACAAGGCAACAATGGGTAGCAGTTTTTTCATGATATGATTAGTTCAAGTTTATCGACCCTTTTTTGAGTGGATGTAGGGCGATATTATTCAGCAAATTTTTATACGCAGGGAAATATTGCTTGGGGATTTGCCAACCTCACTGCCCCCGGCAACCCTCTGCTGCGTCTGCCGCGCATTCGCTTCAGTCGGTCTTTCCCTCACCCGGGGTTTTCCCACCCATCACCCTGGCAACCCCACCGGCCACCACCACCAGCATCCCGAAGACGCTGACAATGGCGGCACCCGAGGGCAACCCCGGGGAAATTTGATATGAATTTACACGACCATCATCGTCGCCACGTCGCTCCAGCCGCTAGGGCCGTTTGCGCCGATTGCGCGGACGCGGAAGTAGTAGTCCTTCCCGCGCGACAGCCCGGAGAAAAGAATGTTCTGGGAGTTGGAAACCGGCGGGATCCCCGTCCACGGGCCGTTAATGGGGTCCAGAGTATGGGAGCTTTCATAGGTATCTGCTAGCGGGACAGCTACGCATTTGCACATGGCTTCTCCGGCGGTGCCAGTAGGTTTCACCCGCAGGTTTTGCGGAGCGGGTAGGGGACTGGTACTGCGCGTAGGCTTCGCTTTGAGGTCGAATCCGCTGGCTGCTAGATGCACAAGATTTCCATCCGCTGTTAGTTCCACGCCTGCGCGGTGCGGGATGAGTCCTTTGATATTGTTCCATCAGCACTGATAGACTAACTGATCTAACGTCTTCGCAGAGACAAGGAAATTCTACCTGATAGCTGCTAGATCACGTTTCCGGCTGCGGTATGACCCAGCAAAAATCCCGCAACTACGGGCGAAATGCCGTCTAACCACTCCTGTTGATCAAATTCGGGTGTGTTGTTAAGATCTATCAAGCATTTTGCATAAGGAGTGGCGACATTCCTGTCGCCACATCATCCCGGCTAACGAAATACCTTTCACTCGCACGTCGCGGGCATCGTCGTATTTTGTCGTGTGGAAACAGACTTGGATTCCGCTAGCCTCCAGATACCTTCTCGGGCATCTCATGGCCGTCGAATCCAAACCGCTTTTCCACCCGGAGATCATCCGCCAGCACCTGCGCTCGTTCGTTCTGCCGGGAGCGGTGCAGGAATCGCTTGCCAAGCTCAAGCACTGGGCGGATCTCATCATCTCCGGGCAGGCCGATAGAATGAAGGAAACTGACCTTCTGCCAGATTTCCTCAACGACATTTTCTGTAGCCTTCTTGGCTACACCCGCCCGGCCGGTTCTCCCGATAGCTACACTTTGTCTCGGGAAACTCATGTGATCGTGGACGGACAAAAGGCGGATGCCGTGCTGGGACGCTTCTCCGCAGACAAGCAAGAATACATCGTCGCCATCGAGGAGAAAGGGCCGCGTGATCCGTTGGAAATCCCCTTCGGCGGGAGGAAAATGTCTGCGGTCGATCAATGCTACCGCTACGCTATCAATTTACAGTGCGACTGGATCATCGTCACCTCCATGCGGGAAACGCGGCTCTATCACAAGGGATCGAACCAGCAAACTTACGAACGCTTCGATACCGTGCGCTTGGCCGCCGATGCGGGATTGCTGAAAAAATTCGTCTTCCTCTTAGGGGCGAGACGGGTGGTCCCCGAGTCCGGCCCCTGCCATTTTCACGAACTGCTGCGCGGGTCAGAGACCGTTGGCCGCGAGCTGACGAATAAGTTCTACTCCAAATACGCCAACATCCGGCAGAACGTCTTCGCGAAGCTCCGGCAGGAAAATGCAGACATCGCCCCCACCGAGATTCTCCGCTGCACCCAAAAGCTCCTCGACCGTATCCTCTTCTGTGCATTCTGCGAGGACCGCAATCTACTTCCCTCGGAAACAGTGGCACATGCGTTCACCCACAGGGACCCATACAACCCCAAGCCCATCTGGGACAACTTTCGCGGCCTCTTCCGCTCCGTGGACAAGGGCAATGCAGGGCTGAAAATCCCTGCCTACAACGGGGGCTTATTCGCTCATGACGAGGCTCTCGACACCTTACTCATTCAAGATGAAGTCTGCTCCTATTTCCGCGACCTAGCGGATTATGATTTCCGCCCCGCCCGCGCCGTGGAGGAGGCGGACGAGACGAAGGAAATCAGCCCCGTCATCGACGTGGAC